>JBFKKF010000258.1:0-3887 GCA_041631355.1 Bacteriovoracaceae bacterium
ATGGTTAACACTGCAAATGCAGGAGTGTTAGCCGGGTCTCGTTTCCCATTTGCCATGGTCAGAGATAATCTATTACCTGCTTTTTTAGGCAAGCTTCACTCCAAGCACTTAACCCCGATTATTAGTATTATCTTATCCGGTTGTATTATCGGCGTTGTACTCGTGTTTATGAATGTGGAAAAGATAGCTAAATTAGCATCTGCTTTTATGATTTGTATCTATATTTTAGAAAATATTTCTGTGATTGTACTGAGAGAATCAAGAGCACAATGGTACAAGCCTGGTTATAAATCTCCTTTCTACCCTATGCTTCAAGCATTTGGAATTATCTCTGGGGTTGGGCTTCTCATTGCTATGGGACAAATTGCACTTTGGGCAATTTTAGCAATCGCTATACCTGGGGTATTTCTCTATGCTTTTTATTCCGCAAAGCGAACCACCAGAAGAGGTGTTCTAGGAATTAGAGGAAAGAGAAATGACCTTATTCAAGATTATCCAAACGAGATCGGAGGGTTTTGTAGCTTTGATGTTCAAGGAGATGCCCAAATTGTTGTTAGTTTATTTGGACGAGAAAGATCACCAGAGATGCTAATTGAGATGGGAGTTGCCCTGGCCGAACATGGTCAAGTCGAGGTGGCGAATATTTTAGAAATTCCTGAGCAAACTGATCTGCATGACTTAATCGAAGAACCACCTTCTATGCGCTCTCTTAGACGAAGAATCATTGCTATGGCCAATGAAAAAAATGAATCCATCAAATTTGACCCAGTAGTAAGTCACGATGTCTCTCGAACCGTATTTGAAATTAGCCAACGTATGCATTGTAAATGGCTCTTAATAGAATGGGGCGGACGCTCTCGGGGCTCCGTAACTCTCCATAACCCAATTGGCTGGCTTAAATCTCACCTTCATTGCCATTTAGCAACATTTCGTGATGCCGGGGTGAGATACATTAGAAAAATTATGGTACTGGTAAATTATGACCAAAATGATCAACTGGTTCTTGATACTGCTAATCACTTGTCCGAAGTTTTCTGGGCCGATATCACTTTGGTCAATTATGCAAGTCTTAATGCAAGCGAAGAGGAAACTAGTAAAATCAATGCTGACTTAAAAGAATTTGCCACCAAAATTAAAAAAGAATCGAATACAAAAATCATTACCGGTGAAGATAAGTTAAAAAGTTTACAAAAAGAATCTTGTGAACATGATCTTCTCATACTTGGTAGTAGCGATCATAGTCTTATCAATTCAGTTACTGGTACATTTGATGATAAATTAATTGCAAGAGCTTCATGTTCAGTTCTTGCTGTTCACTCTTCTTCATTTTCAACTGAGGTTTTTAATGCTTAAATGTTTCGTCTTATTCCTGATCTTATCAGTTCCTGTTTGCTCTTTTGCACAACTTGAAAAATTTGAAAACGAGTCCGAAGTTACTTCCATCAAAACAGGTGGTAATACTAACGTTCAAACTTATAGTTTAAAATCTACTTCTAAACTTATCTATGACAAATATATTTTTACATTTAGTGGTCATTATTTTCTAAGTCTCTTTAGAACAGTTGATAATAACGGTGATACCGTAGATCAAGAGAGCGCCAGAAACTGGGATTTTTCAGCAAAGGGAGAAAGAGACCTTAACAAAAGACTTAATGTTTTTACCGGAATTCGATATGAGGGAAATGAGTTTTCCGGCTTCACTCAAAGGGATAACTACGATATTGGTGGTAAATACAAAATCATCAACACTGATAAAGAAAAATTCTTTACTGAACTTGGTTATAGATATTCTGTAGAGCGCTTAACTGAACCCAATAGCGATGGTGACGATATACTTTTTGACAATAAGGGACGATTATATATCGAATATAAAAAAACAGTTAATGAAGCCCTAAGTTATACCCTTTGGGTTGAGTATCTACCTAACTTCTCACGACCTGAAGACTACTTAGTTAATTTTGAACCCTCTTTATCAGTCCTCTTAACTAGTATCTTCTCCCTAAAGGTTTCTTTAGTTGGAAATTATGATAATCGTCCAGGGATTGAAGGAAATAAAAATCTTGATTATACCAATGCGACTACTTTAATTGCTCGTTTTTAATGGAAGAAGACCAGTACACTCCCCTAGAGTATGAACTTTTAAAAACCTTGTCCTTTATGGAGAAGATGTCTCTAGAGATGATCTATCTTGATTTAAGCAGTGAATTTTTAGCAGGACACACTGACCTGACCATGGAAGATCTCAATCACGCCCTGGAACAATTACGCAAGAAAAAACTCATTGTTAAAATTAAAGAGAATAAAGAGATCAAATGGATCAAAAAGTATCCTCAAAAAAATATTCTTCTTAAAGCTCTCGCTAGATTAAGAGAGTACTTCTCCTCGTAATACTTCGATCAAGGCATTTAGTGCGTCTGTCGTGGTAAAAATTCCATTTAAACTACCATCTTGGTTTAGCACTAAAAGAGAGCCCACTTTTTCTTCTGACATCGTGTAGGCAGAATCCATCAATAGGGATCCGGCCCTTACAGTCAGTGGATCTTGTATCATCACATCTCCAACAGTGATATGCTCGCTAAAGCGAAATGAACTTATGGCCTGAATATCTCGCTGCGATACTATCCCACAAACTTCCTCCTGAGTATCAACCACAGGAATATGTCTAACCCCATTTTCTTTCATCAAAGATAAGACCTCATCAATACCTTGGCGCTTATTAACACAAACAGGACAGGGGGTGGTATAGGTATCAACAATCAATTCACTAAACTGGGCTAAATTTTCCATATAAACTCCTTATTTAATTTATCTCAGTGCTAGTCTCCCATTAGCACTCCCACATAATTATGCGTATTCTCTGATTTATTCCTGATAAATGTCATACTTATGCTTTTAGTATTAAATTAAGCTAAGCCCAATAAAGGAGAACATAATGAATCTACAAATGACTTTTAATCATCTTGAATCGACACCTTCACTGAAAGAGAAGATCGAACACAAATGTGAAAAATTAAAAAAGTATTTCCATGGCGACTTTGAAGTTCAGTGGATGTGTAATATCGAAGGAGACACCCAAAGCTCACACATACAGGTAGTAGGAGACGGCTTAAGCATAAATGCTCATTCAAGCTCAAATGACTTATATAAAACCTTCGATGATGTGCTTCATAAGATAGAAAAACAATTACTTAAACAAAAACAGTTGAGAAGCGATCATATCCATCATAAGCACTAGACTTAGCTTGGCCAAACTGCTAAAGCTCAGTATGCATTTAATTAAGAGTCTATTATTCTGGACAACTCTTTTGGCATATTCCAATATGGCATATGCCCAGAATTATATAATAAATAAAGTCTCAATTATTCCTGAGTTCGACATTAGGTTCAGACTAGACAATACTGCAGATCAAAGATTTTACGGTATCCTAGACTGTCAGAGCTTTTTTCAGAAATTAGACTTTTATAACTCCAAAGACGATCTTTTGGCGGAAAATTTTATCTCTATTTACGAATGTAGCTTTTTTTACGAAAAAACAACACGCTGCATACAAGACCAAGGGAAAATTTGCTTTAATATGGATGATATATTCTCCGATCATTGTCATTGCCAGTAATTTTTTGGCAGATAATTATTTTTCTATTACAGTAGCCTCATGAAAACACTTATTATTTTTTGCGCATTTATTTCCCAGGCCCTCGCGGTAAATACTGATAATAATATTCTTCGTATTTATGACACCAATAAAGGTGATGATCTTACATATGAAGATTTTATTCAACAATTACCTGTTAGGGGACATATTATTCTTGGGGAATTTCACAATAATCTCAATATACAAAAAGCGCAGGCAAAATTAATAAAGGACAAATCAGAATTAGAGCAACTC
>JBFKKF010000259.1:0-3878 GCA_041631355.1 Bacteriovoracaceae bacterium
CTCCCTCAATATGCCCAAGGATTTCCTCGGTTGGGGTTTCGATACCGGAAAAAATCTCCTCATACATACGGGCAACCCGTTTCGGGGTGTCTTTTATCCCCGGCCTGTCAGGATCCTCTCCAACGCCTTCAAGAATCAGCCTGACGCCTTTTTCGATTTTCTTGAGATTCATCTGAATGATAGTGTCTGTCAATAAAAACGTTTGGAATTTTGGATTTTAGCATTATGCTCATACCAATTATAATAGGCCTTATACATTTTCTTTTCATTATGCCCGTAGGATAGTCCATCTAGGATTCTTTCCTTTAAAGTCATGCTTAACTTAGGAAGTTTCTCCTTTGCTAGAATATGTTTCTCTTGCATTTCTACTAGTTCCTTCTCTACTTCTGCAAGATCATTCATATCTAAAATCACGTCATCACCATTTTCATCGCTATAAGGAGTTCCATCTTCAGTAAATAACCCAACCATAAGGTGCCCAGTTGGATACAGGGCCGGTCCACTAAATTCAGCGAGCATCGTGGCCAAAACTAATGCGTTAGAGACTGACTCTGCTACTGGTAGACTCATGGCCAGACCTGGAACAAAGGAGTAGATAGCTGCAACTGTTTTGGCATTTGAGACTAGAGCTATTCCTCCGGCCACCACACCACTTACCACTCCTAACGCAGTTGAAGCGTAGGCAACTCCTCTTGAGTCCTGATATATCTCTTTCCAATTATCCATGTTCTCTTCAGCATTCTGGTAATTACTTTTACTTACTCGATATTCTTTCTTGTACTCACTACAATCATTGGCCAAAAGTGCTGATGAAAATAAGCTTGTACTTAATATCAAGACAATTATCGATTTCATTTAAATTACTCCATACTAATTTTCAAATTATTATTAAAGTTAAAGCTTTTCCTTTAACTCTAGTTTTTCCATCTCTATTATTTTATGTTCTTCAATATTCTCAGCACTCATCGTATCTTTTATCTCTTGCTCAGTTGGCGCACTATTGTGTAGATCAGCTAAGCAATGCATAAGGTTTAATTCTGCTAATAGTTTTACTGTAGTATTCATCGATACTGATGCTTCCCAACTCTGTATTACCACTTTACTAATCAAGATATCAGTTTCAGATACTCTCAATCTGCCGAAAAAACTTTCTCGCTTTCTAGTTAGTTCTTTTTGTCGCTCTTGCTCATTAATCAACTTAGCTTTATGGGCCAATAAGATACCTTCCGCTTGCTCAAGCTTATCAATTTCTTCCAAGCAATAAGGACTGAACTCAATCATTGAAAAAGACGAGAAAGATAATAAAAGTGTAAAAACACCGACAAGACTTTTCATATTCACTCCTAATTTTGAAAAGGTACCACACAGACATGCGCGCAGCGCAATTTTTACCGAATTTTGTAGATATTATATGATTTTAGACGTGATTTAGAAGTCTTCGCTGCTCTCAAAGACCTCTTTAAGGTGATTATAGACCCCGTGAGCACCAGAGTTATCCTTCCCTTCTAAGATGATCTTAGGTTTATACTCTAATTGATCTAAGACGGATAGAATATTACTCACTCCTACCGTATTGGGAAAGAACTCAAACATAGATTCATCATTGGCCGCATCACCATAGAAAATACATTCATCCTTAGAAATATGGGGAACGAATTTTTCGATAAAGGTATGAACCCCTCTGCTTTTAGAAATATCTCCCACCCAGTAATTAATATGCACATTGGACCTAGAAAAATTAGCTCCTCTTTTGTGTAAATACGCCTCAACAGCTTGTACATCTTCAGCATACATTTGGGCAAATTCAATAGCACGATCTGTGAGACGGCCATAAGAGTCTGCGCTTAAAACACATTTTGGAAATTTTTCTTTAATTTCAGAAGTGATGGCTTCTAACTCTTGAAGCTCTTCATTACCAACTAGGTATTCTTCGTGGAGATAACCTTCAATAGTTTTATAAACGATAACACCTCCACCTTCCATAATGACATACTTTAATGGAAAGTGAGTTAAGAGAAAATGTCCCCAAGAAAGAGATCGTCCTGAAACGATAACTAGCTCGGAGCCGTTGTCTTCAATAAGCTTTAATAAGTCAAAAAAAACGGCACCCAATTTACCGTTATTTGTTAGGGTGCCGTCAAAATCAGAAAAAACAATCTTCATATTCTATTCAATTGGTAGAGAAACTCCCATCATAAGAGCAGCATAGCTGTTTCTTAATGAGATATTTGTTTCGATATTTCCAACAAGGTCTCTAGCACCTAACCATGGAACTCTTCCTGAAATACCTGCAGCTAAAGCTGTTGAAGTTTCATAAGTACTTTCGTTTGTATTTAAGCTAACTCTTAGTGGAAGTGCTAAGTATGGATAAGCTTCTTTTCCCCAAAGAACTAAGCCTTTAGATATTGTTGGGGCCACACCAAAAGAGTTAATTCTATCACCATCGATATTTTCAGTTTCTAATGTACCTTTAACAGAAACCATTGGCTGTCTTCCATAATCAGGAAGAATCCTAATGTTTGAACCAACAATAAATCTTGAAGCACGAGATCCGTCAGTAATTCCAAATCCTGCATTCATATTGATCGACTCATTAATTCTTCTAAGATAATTTGCACTAAGACCCATTCCGGAACCTGCTGAAGCGTAGTTATTAAACTCTGTTGTGATAACGTGATCACGAACTGCAAATGGGTGGTTAGAAACACCGATGGTACTTGCAACTGCACTAACGGTGAAAACAGATGACATAATTGCGACTAATAATTTTTTCATAATCCCCTCAATAGAATAATGTTTTTGGCATAAATGCTTATCTACAAAGTCTAAAGATAAAAATGCAACTCGTCAAAAAAAGTGGTTAACCCTCTGCGGCTAAAAACGATATCCTAACTCGATGTGTAATAAGGAGATAGTAGGAATATTCGCTATGGCATCTAAAAGTCCATCAACAGCATTTTTATTGTCCTCATCATCAGCTTCTTTTACATAATCATCATTTCGACTGATTTCCCAGATTGGATAGAAAACCTTGAGCCAATCTACTCCAAAAGACCATCCCTTATCCAATGTCCAACGATTTCCAATTCCTCCCATAACCCCGGCAGTAGATACACTGACAACGTCAAATTCAACGCCTACAACACCCATATAGGATTTTCCAAGCGTCACTGAAACAGAATTATAGTAAAGACCTAATTGATAATTAAAACTCCCCTCCCAAGCAAATGAGCGGCGAGATAAATGGATTCTTCGATCTCTAATTTTACCTAGGTCATCAATTACAAAATCAAACGAATAGCTGGCCTGTTGCAGGGCCAATTCATAGGCAACAAAATCCTGCTGATAGGAGCCAATAATCCCCCATTTTCCTGGCAGCCAGGTGTCTAAATAGGAGTAGCTACCATAAACCCCCCATTTTTTTGAGGTTGAACTACTAGGGGTTTCTCCTTCCTCAGCCATGGCAAAGCTCGAACACACTAGCAATCCCAATATCAAAATCCATTTCATTTAATGCCTCTCCAGTTGCGCTGCAAAAATTTCAAATTTACCAATTACCTCAGCATATCTATTGCCAAAAATAATCATCTCATATATAAATACGTTTACCAATAATTATGGTGGGCGTAGTTCAGTTGGTAGAGCAGCAGATTGTGGTTCTGTTTGTCGTGGGTTCGAGTCCCATCGTCCACCCCATTTAAAAAAGCTAGTTTTCATGACTAGCTTTTTTTATTTCTAAACCCAAATCCCCATAGTCTCGCGTTAGTCCAGCGCCAAAATCCCAAAACCGTTTTTTTACACCGACAAATTTTTTTGTAGATGCCTTAGAATGTATTTTTTTCCAAAAACTATCCTCCTCGAGGCAAAACTTCGCTCTC
>JBFKKF010000260.1:0-3863 GCA_041631355.1 Bacteriovoracaceae bacterium
ATTTTTACGGATGTGAATTTGTGGTAGTGTGACTCGACTCAATTTACCTTCCTAGTTTGTTTAGTCTTCCTTCCTGGAGGACCTTTCATGGTTTATTTTAACATTAAACCCCTTGTAAATACCATAAAAAAATATGCTTTAGGCCAAAGTTCTGACATTAGATAAACTCTAAGTCGGCAATTAATGCCCCATTTCGTTTAAGTGTCTGAAATATGCTTATTAAGTCATCAGGAGAAGTGCCTATTGCATTCAAAGCATCAACTAATTCTTTTAGGGTAGTCTTTTTATCAAGCATAAATAGCGACCCAGACTTGGAACTTTTTGCCGCCTCACCAACTTGAAGGGATAAGTCGCCATGACTAATTGCCACCGGGCTAAGGGTGATATTTCCACCCGCTACAATCGTTCCAGTTTTTTCATTAATAACAATCTTGGCCCTTTGATCTTGATTAATACGGTAGTTCTCTAGAATAGCAATTAGGCTAACCACTTTTCGTTGGTAGTGGGGTGGAATAATCAAGTCAACAGTTGTTGCATCTGATGCACTTGCAAATTTACCACCAAGGTTCTCATTAATAGTCTTAACTATCCTCGCTGCAGTTGTGAAATCAGGAGATTTTAGTGACATTCTAATTGATTTTTTTTGATTGAAAGCGACTTCAACTTCCTTTTCAACCGTTGCACCGCCAGGAATGGCCGCTGAGGTCGCAAATTTAGCGCCTTGCTTCAATCCCCCAATTGATAATGGACCAGAAGCGACAGCATATACATTACCGTCACCACCTTTAAGGGGAGTTACTAGTAAAGTTCCACCGGCTAATGAACTTGCATCTCCAATAGAGGAAACTGTAACATCAAGTTTTTGACCAATTCTTCCAAAAGGAGGAAGTTTGGCGGTAACTATGACGGCAGCAACATTTGCAGAGCTAACTTCTTGTACAGGGTCAAGGCCTAGTGTTTGAAACATTTTTTTCAAAGAATTATTAGTGATCTCACCACCACCATCTCCAGTTCCGTTTAGACCGATAACTAAACCGTATCCTACTAATGGGTTCTCTCTTACACCTTTTATGTCCACTATATCTTTTAGTCTGTTAGCAGACATAACAGTGGAAGACGATAAAATTAACAATAAATTAAATAATAACCTCATTTAATACCTCAATACATGGATTTGTGGTTCAAGTAATTTCTTTGAAGAAACTGAGTCATTGGTATCAACATCTTTTTGAGAAACGACCGCTTGAATTTCAAAATATCGTTTATATTTTTTATAGATAACCTCTTTTCTTCCTCTTAATAGTAAATAGTCCTTATTGATGACCTCAACGACACTGGTAGAAATCTTATCATAAATTTTGTCAGGGGAATCAGCTTCTTCAGCGGCATCTTTTTCCTCTGGAGCAGCGGCTGGCTTTTCAGCTGACTTTTTAGCTGAAGATTTTTTCACTGGATATGCTCTGGCCAATTCTTCTTTGATTTTTGATTTAAAATCTGAGTAGACATTAATAATAACAATGTCACCACGTCGTTTGAGATTATTCGTAACGAATAAGAAGCTTTCACTGTTTTGACCTGACCAAAGACTGCCGTCATTTTGATTATCTTTTAAATCGCGAGCCTTATATCGTCTTACACCACGACTTGCGTAACGAGCATCATCTTGAGCATTATACGTTCGAGTCGTATTGGCAGTTGCAGATCCACCAAGGGTAACCGGATTTTGGATTGGTCTTTTGTCTGAACCTACATTTTGGAACCTTTTTTGATATCGTCTTCGTTGAGCTTTTTCTTCATTATCGATTTGACTATGAATGGAATTTACATAGGAAGCGCAAGAGCTCATAAAGATTAATAGCATTAGGACTAACTTCATATATCTACCACCACCGTATTAAAATTAACTACTCGTCCAGTTATTTTCTTTTTGGATTTACTGTTTACTAACTCTATATAGTCACCCCAGCGTCCATTCTTCTTTGCAATAGCAGTAGAATTTAGTTGGATCTTAGAAGATTTGAAAATCACTTTTACCTTCTGTCCATAACTAATAAGTTTTTTAGGTATAAGGTCGTTACTTTTGAGTGGGGCATTTTGCTTCAAATTTTTATTTAATTTATAAAAATGTATATGTTCGATATCAGTGAAGTAATTATTTCTACCTCTATCAGATATGACACGTTCTTTGAAATCTGTTTGACGCAATAGAGGAGTACGGTAGTGTATTGCATCTTTTGAAAAATAAGCTTTTCTCTCTTGATAGAAAGTAGATGTCGCCCAGAGTGTTTTTGTACCATAAGAGATATTTATATTCTTTTCGCCAGGTTCTTTACAATTTTTGCAATCAAAACCTAATTTTTGCTTGTCGCTAAGGTTCAGACTTGCTTGTGAGAATATTGCTTTCGTATTTGATACTGTAAACTTATTTAAAGAAAATTTCTTCTCAATTATGCTGTTCAGGGTATGGACTTTAATAATTGCAGGGTCAATTGTAACAAGAGTTTTGTGGGAATTTTGAAAAATTTTACTTACATGTGAAGTACGTAATTTACCCTCAGCATTAGTGATGAAATTAATAAAGTGACTTTGTATATCCTGGGTGCAGTTAGATGTTTTAATGATGGAGTCATCCAATACCTTGTTTATTTTAACAATACGATCATAGGTCGTGATGGTACAATTTGTATTTCCAGATACAATCGTACTAATCAGAAATGTTAGAAATAAAGTAGCTAGTCTTATCATCTTACATTATTAACAGTTTGTAGCATTTGATCTGCAACTCCCATAACTTTTGAGTTCATTTCATATGCACGTTGAGCTTTAATTAAGCCTGTCATTTCATTCATTACATTTACATTTGATGCTTCTAAAGTCCCTTGATTAATCACTCCTGCGTTTTCTTCACCTGGAACTCTTTGAATAGCTTCACCAGAGGCGCCAGTCATCGCAGCAAGATTTCCCCCTTTGTCACTTAACCCAGCAGGGTTTACAAAAGTGAAGACCGGAATCTGGCCCAACTCAATGGGTTCAGTCTGCGTAGTTAGGTACGCCTGCACATTACCTTCCTCTGAAATATTTAAACTTTTAGTATTTGGTGGAACTGTAATTCCTGGTACTAATGGATGCCCATTTCGTGTTTTGATTGTCCCTTCAGCATCAACAGTAAATGAGCCATCTCTAGTGTACATAACATCGTTTCCAACTTGCACTCCAAAGAATCCATCTCCCATAATCATAAGGTCATATGGACGATTGGTAACCTGAGGACTTCCCATAGTATGTAGTCGTCTTGTGGCAGATACTTTTGCTCCCGAACCTACCTGATGACCTACGGTATATTCTGTTTCACTTGTTGATCTGCCACCTGCTTCCTCAACAGTTTCGTATAGTAAATCTTCAAACTCAGTTCTTTGGGACTTATAACCTGTAGTATTAGCGTTGGCCAAGTTATTGGAGATAGAGTTAACTTGCTGCTCTTGAGCTGCCATGCCTGTTGCTGCAGTATTTAGTGCTCTAATCATTTATGTTCTCCTTTAATTAAAAATCAGCAATATCGTTAACAATTTTTCCTGAAATTGCATCGTAAGTACTGATTGCCTTTTGTATATTCTCAAAATGTCTATGAGCATTAATTAGCTCAGACATCTCTTTTATTGCATTAACGTTTGAGTTTTCAACAAAACCTTGGTTAACACTTGTTTTTGTGCCTTCACGTAAAATATTGTCAGTGGCATTATTTATAAAGAGTGAGTGTCCCTGCTTTCTAAGTGCGAGAAGGTCCTTGAACTCTACAACAGAGATTTGACCAACTTCGCCTTGCTTGGAAAAAATTTTTCCTTCTTTGGAGATTGAAATACTAG
>JBFKKF010000261.1:0-3855 GCA_041631355.1 Bacteriovoracaceae bacterium
ACCCCGGTGAAGTCCTGCATTAAGACCCTTGCAGGATAAAATGATATTTCATGATCTGATGCTTTATTTTCTACCCATGAATTAATCGCTTCAGCATCTTGCCATGAGGCGGAGCTCATCTCATCCTCAGTTTTTCGTAACACATTTTCGAGTAATACTTTTAAAGTACGAGGAAGTTCGTCAACGGCATCTAGGCCAGCTTCTCTGGCACTCTTGAGGCTAAAGTAAGTATAAGTTTTTCCATTAATTTTAATTGTTCTTTTCATCTTATTTATATCCTTATGTAAGCTTTGCTTAATTATACCAGAGCATATGCCTGACCCAAGAAGCTTCCAAGTAAAGAATGACTTAAGTTTAACAATTGTCCAAAAATGAGGTCAGTCAACGAGAGATTTACATCAAAGAGCTGTTAAGTTACTGAAAAGAGGAATTACTCATGATAAAACTCAATCTAGAGCATCATCTGCAACATGCCATTCTAAATCGGGAACAATACTCACTTCCACAATATTGTCGGCTTTTGCTAATAATTGGGTACACTCCTTACTCAAGTTAAGAAGATGTAATTTTTTATTATATTGTCCATAACGATCAGTAATATTTTGTAAGGCTTCAATTCCAGAATGATCCCACACTCTCGAATTTTCAAAGTCAATAACTACGTGGGATTTATCATTTTTAAAATCGAAGAGATTTTTAAATGAATTTATTGAAGCAAAAAATAGTGGTCCGTCTAGTTCATAGATTGTTTTGCCTTCATGTTCTCTTTTATTCGCATGCATACTTTTTCCGTGCTCCCAAGCGAAAACAAGGGCAGAAATAATTATTCCAGTAAAGACTGCAATAGCGAGGTCAGCAAAAACTGTCACCAAAGAGACAACCACAATGGTGAAAAGATCTGAATATGGTATCTTTTTAAACAATCTCAAGCTCGACCACTCAAAAGTTCCGATCACAACCATAAACATAACTCCTACTAAGGCCGCAAGAGGGATCATCTCGATTAAAGGTGCACCAAAAAGAACAAAAAATAAGAGAAGAAGTGCAGCTGTGATACCCGAAATTCTTCCCCGTCCGCCACCTCTGATATTAATAATACTCTGACCAATCATGGCGCAACCGCCCATGCCACCGAAAAAACCGTTAATCACATTGGCCAAACCTTGTCCGATACATTCCTTATTGCCCCTTCCTCTCGTCTCTGTTAACTCATCCACTAAAGTTAGTGTCATTAATGACTCAATTAAACCAACACAAGCCGCTAAAAAGGCATAAGGCAATATTAATGATACGACATCTAGGTTTAGCGAAATATTAGGTAAAGCAAACATTGGAAAGCCAGCTGCAATTGTCGTGATACTTGAATCTTTATCTTGAACAAAGTCCAGAACAGTTCTAACCAAACCTGGTTGATACAAATTGATAAAGTAGCCAATTGTTGATGTTGTAACAATGGCCACTAATGTCGCAGGTACCGCCTTGGTTAGCTTTGGGAGTAAGACACTGATTGCCATAGTTAAAGCAATTAATCCTCCCATGACAAGCAATAATGTGTAAGGCAACAATTCTCCATTTTGAGTAAACTGAGAAAACTGAGCTTTAAAAATAATGATCGCCAACCCATTTACAAAACCTAGCATAACCGGATGCGGAACCAAGCGAATAAACTTACCTAGCCTAGCAACTCCAAATAATATTTGGATCAGCCCCATTAGAATGACAGCAGTAAAAAGATAACCTAGAGCAAAAGGAATTGCCTCTTCATAAGCCATGCCCTTTTGAGTATAAATCTCCATTACTTTTGCCACCAAGGGAGCAAAAATAACTGCAACAGCTCCTGTTGCGCCAGAAATCATACCTGGACGACCACCAAAAATGGAGGTGATCAAGCCCATAATAAAAGCAGCATAAAGCCCTACCTTTGGATGAACACCGGCAACAAAAGCAAAGGCAATTGCTTCAGGAACAAGTGCCAAGGCAACTGTAAGCCCTGACAGTACATCGTTTCTAATATTGGTAGGTCTTGGAATTTTTATTTGAATAAACTGATTAGGCTCAGATGAGTACTCGTTACTACGTTTCTGGTGCATGGTATCCTTAATTTTTCTAAAGTTAGGGATAATAAATAACATTTTCCCCTGGTCATGGAAAGCTAATACTTTAACCCTGTGTTGAGGAGGATTTAATCTTTCGGCTTAAACTTCGACCAATCAGTAAAGTTATTAGTCAGTGGCTTACACAGAATATCCACCACCTTGGTAAGGCCTTCTTTACCAGGAAGATTACTAACCTCAATGGCAACCTTAACCTTGTCGGCAGTTTCAGCGATTTTCTCAGTAATAGTCCATCCACCGAAGATAGATCTTGTAAATGATCTCGTTCCTAGTTTCTCAGTCTCCATTGAGTTCAGAGTAAAGATGAACATACCCAGGATATTTTCATAGGTTGTGTAAAATAAATTAAATGCAAGCCGTTTCTTATGTGTGAGGTTACCTGCATATTCTTGTACCTTTGGATGAGATCGAAACTTCTCAGGAATATCTTTGAAAAAATACCCAGAAGCCAACTCAAAGCCATTTTCTAATTTAAAATTTAGACCACTTGTCGGCAGCAAGTAAGCAGCAATATAGCCTATCAAATAAGAATCAACATCAAACCTTCCTAGGGTAATAAAATTGAAAGTCATATAGGTTACAATCGCAGCAGGCATATTTGCATAAATAAGTTTCACGTAATGCTTTTGATTGGTCCACCATGAATTATCTTTATCTGCAGTTTTCTTTAAGTACCATTTTAAATAGCTCGTCTTAGCATCTTTTCCAGTTGGGACTTCACCGATATCACTTTTTTGATTTTCACCAACTTGAAGTTTATACCAAACATCGGCCATAACCCCGGTCACAACCCCCATAAGAAAACCATTTAAAAAAGTATACCTTGAAAGGTAAAACCATGAATTTTCACTAAACATTACTTCTTGGATCGGTCTTATTAATTCTTGCCCCAGTCCAGACATTTGAATTGCAGACAACCCAACAAACATAAACATCAACTCCATTGGTTTATCCACCAAGTTTTTAGCAATCATGTACCTTACTGCTTGGGCCATTCTCAATGGTTTTTTTCCATGTTTATTGGTTGATTGAACTCTTGCTGTTGCAGCGGAGTTTCTAAGTAAACTCAGAGAAGGCTTAATGAATGAATCTTTTATTTGTCCCTTAGCTTCCTGCATAATCTTATCGCGATTATTGCTCCACTCTTCATTAACGACTTTTTCAACATCAACGATCCCTTCTAGTCTATGAATATCTTCCATACTAAGACGATTAATATCGGTGATTTCAAAGTTTCGATCTAGAGCAACGATATTCGCTTTTTTTAAGATCTTTTCCATGGATGCATTAAAAAGTGATTGAAAGACTTTTTCAAAATATATTTGTTGTTTCTTTTTAAGAGCTCTAACTCTTTTATCAAAAATCGACTTAATGACACCTGACTCTAATAGGTTTTTTAACTCTTTATCTGATTTGATATTCTGTGAGAGTGCAATAAACGACTTTTTTATCGCTTCATTATGAACTTTTTCTTCAAGGGTAAATATTTTTTCTTCCCAAGCTCCTAATTTTTCCTTATCAAGCTTTGAAAACCACTTTGAAATCCTAGTTCGAGTTCCCCCATTAAACTTAGTAGGCATAATAATATTCACCCCTTCAACAGGTGTAACAATTTTTTCATAATAATTTGGATAGGCCAAAAACGTGTACCAAGTTGTTGGTCTTAGAGCAAAAGATCTGAATACAAACCATTTGTTCCAAATGGTGGTGTAAACATAGCCCGTTTGAGTGAAGGCAGCAT
>JBFKKF010000262.1:0-3851 GCA_041631355.1 Bacteriovoracaceae bacterium
ATCTAAAAATTCCAAATATAGTAATGCGGTAAATTACTTCTAACAGTGGACCAAATATGCGTAAAATTTCAGTAATTGGACTTGGATATGTTGGTTTTCCTGTCGCTGTTGCGTTTGGAAAAAAATCACATGTTATTGCTTTTGATATTAACGAAGCTAGAATTAACGAATTGAGAGACGGAATCGATCGAACTAAAGAAGTTTCGACTGAAGATATAAAAAGTGCAGATATTAAGTACACAAATGATTTCAACGACCTGAAGGTTGCCGATTTTCATATCATAGCAGTTCCCACACCGGTAAATAACGCAAAGCAACCTGACTTAACTCCCATCCTAAAAGCATCCGAAACTGTTGGAAGTGCTTTAAAAAAAGGCGATATTGTTGTTTACGAATCAACTGTCTATCCCGGTGCTACCGAAGAAGACTGTATTCCTGTATTAGAAAAGTTTTCGGGCCTGAAGGCCGGCACCGATTTTAAAGTGGGCTACAGTCCTGAGCGAATTAATCCTGGAGATAAAAAGCATACCCTGAGTAGCATTGTTAAAGTTGTCTCTGCCCAAGATGAGGAATCTCTAAATATTGTTGCGGATGTTTACTCGCAAGTTGTCTCCGCTGGGGTACACAAGGCACAAACGATAAAAGTAGCTGAGGCCGCAAAAGTTATTGAAAATACTCAACGAGATATTAATATTGCTTTTGTTAACGAATTATCAATGATCTTTGAGCGAATGAATATCAGTACCAAAGAAGTGCTGGATGCAGCCGGAACAAAGTGGAATTTTTTAAATTTTCACCCTGGTCTGGTTGGAGGGCATTGCATAGGAGTTGATCCATATTACTTAACCCACAAAGCTGAAAAAATTGGTTACCACCCTCAAATGATTCTCTCTGGACGCAGAATAAATGATGGTATGGGAAAGTTCATTGCTGAAAAAACAATCAAGCAACTAGTTCATCAAGGAGCTCCCATAAAGGATGCAACTATTTCTATCATGGGACTTACTTTTAAAGAAAATTGCCCCGACCTTAGAAATACCAAGGTAACAGATATTATTGAGGAATTTAAAGCATGGGGAGTAAATATTCAAGTTTGCGACCCTGAATGTGACCCCGAAGAAGCTAAGAAGTATTACGGTCTTAATTTGGTACCAATTGAGCAGCTAACAAAAGCTGATGCCATTATTTTTGCCGTCGCTCATGATCAATTTAAGAATTTATCCAAAAAGAGTATTCTATCCCTTCTTAATGGACACAAGATTATAATTGACATCAAAAACATAAAGAAAGATTTATTCCAAAATGATGAGCAAGTAATTTATTGGGGTCTTTAGATGCAAAGCTTTACTGAACTACTAGATCACTTACAGAAAAATCAATATACATGGCTTGTTACTGGCTGTGCTGGCTTTATTGGCTCCAACCTAACTGAGTTTTTACTTTCAAAGAATCAAAAAGTTGTTGGCCTTGATAATTTTTCAACGGGAAAGAAAGAAAATCTTGCAAGCATCAAGTCATCTCTTGAGCATGAAGCATATGAAAACTTTCAATTTGTTGAAGGTGATATTCGAAACCTTACAACTTGCTTAGAAGTCTCTAAAGATGTTGACTATATACTTCACCAAGCAGCTCTCGGCTCTGTTCCTAGGTCTATTAAAGACCCTATTAACTCTCATGATAATAATGTTAATGGGCAATTAAATATGCTTTATGCGGCTAAGGAGAATAGCGTAAAGAATATAGTATATGCTTCTAGTAGCTCTGTTTATGGTGATCATCCCATTTTACCCAAAGTTGAAAGTGAAATAGGTGAACAACTCTCCCCTTATGCAGTAACTAAATATGTTAACGAATTGTATGGAAAAATATTTTGGCGTACTTACAAGTTAAACAATATTGGTATTCGCTATTTTAATGTTTTTGGAAAAAGACAAGACCCCGATTCAATCTACGCAGCAGTTATCCCTAAGTGGGTCAAAGCAATGTTACACGGTGATGACGTTTGTATTTTTGGAGACGGAACCACAAGTAGAGATTTCTGCTATATCAAGAATGTTATTCAGATGAATCTTCTTGCAGCATTAAGTAAAAACAAAGATTCTTTTGGCGAAGTTTTTAATTGTGCTTGTCATGATCAAACAGATCTCAACACCCTGTTTAACCTTCTAAAGAATAACCTTTCTCAGTATCGACCAGAGCTAAAATATTTAAAACCAATTTATCAAGATTTTCGACCAGGGGATGTAAAACATTCCAATGCTGATATTACCAAGGCCACAGAAATGCTTGGCTATTCCCCAGAGTACTTTATTAAAGAAGGTTTAAATCTTTCTTTGGAATGGTATTATGAGGACTTAAAATAATTTACTTGGCACTTTTACAAGTAAGCCTTGTATTTAATCTTTGATAAATGCTTTTTTTACCTACGATAGTTAACATCAACTTCAAAAGTATTGGTGGGAAATAAAATAGTCTTGCCTTAACTTGATTGTCACTAGCAATTTTATGCACAAGCTCGGGAGTAGTAAGTGGGTTCTTATCCGCAAGCAAGCAAACTTTAAACTTTTCTCCCGTAGAGTGAAGATTTGAGCTATTTAATTGAACTAATTTCTGATAATCCAACAAACTTCTTTTGGCCCTAAATCCCTTAAACGGCAAAGGCAATCCCTTCTTAACAACTCGCTCTAAAGTAGCATAATTCCCCCTTACCCCGTCTCCATATATTAAAGGAGGTCTAATAATCAACACTGCTAGATCTGACTGATCACTTATTTTCCGCAGGGCCTGCTCAGCTTCTAATTTACTCACACCATAATCATCTTCTGGAGCAGGGGGGTCATCATCAGTATAGTCGGAATCTTTTCCTTCTCCATTAACCTTAATTGAACTTAGATAGATTAGTTTCTTTACTCCTGCTTCAACACAAGCTTTGGCAAGCTTCTTTGTACCTTCAACATTTATCTTTCTAAATTCACTCAAGGGATCGCTAGCGTGATCTTGCATAATATGAACTCTTGCAGCGAGATGCACCACGACATCGACACCCCTTAGTAATTCACTCCATTGAGAATACTTTGATATATCTCCTATCAACTCTCTATTGGCCAATATTAGATCATGCTCAGTTAATTCTTGAACAAGATGTTTGCCAACAAAGCCATTTGGTCCGGTGATTAGTATTTTCATATCTTTTATTCTATAGCATAATTTCTAAAGATTTAACCATGACGGTAGATTATATGATAAAAAGACTATTCGATTTATTTCTCGCACTCATATTGGCGATCTTTCTGGTGCCCATTATGGCCATCATTTCCATTTTCATCAAGATTAACTCTCCCGGTCCAGTTTTTCACTGGTCACGTCGTATTGGAAGAAATAACCAAGAATTCAAGATGCCTAAATTTAGAAGTATGTACATAGACACCCCCCAAGTGGCCACTCACCTGCTTAAAGACTCAGTGAACCATATTACTAGTATAGGTACAGTCCTTAGAAAAACAAGCCTGGATGAACTCCCTCAACTGATTAGTATCTTTCAGGGACATATGAGTTTTGTAGGTCCAAGACCTGCTCTATTTAATCAATATGACTTAATTGAGTTGCGTACCAAAAACAATGTTCACACTTTGGTTCCTGGAATTACTGGTTGGGCCCAAGTCAACGGAAGAGATGAATTACCTATTCCGGTAAAGGTCCAATTCGACAAGGAGTATCTGGAAAATCAAAGTTTGCTCTTTGATATTAAGGTACTTATTTTAACCTTTATTAAGGTTCTAAGAAAAGATGGTGTCTCTCACTGAACGAGCGCAGCAATGGCTTTCTCTAGTCCTTCCCTTAATTCTGTTTGA
>JBFKKF010000263.1:0-3845 GCA_041631355.1 Bacteriovoracaceae bacterium
AATCTTTTAACCTTATCCCTGTTTTAACAGTAAAAGAAAATATTGAATATATTATGATTCTTCAAGGTGTGTCTGTTGAAGAGAGAAATCACCGGGTTAGTGAATTTTTTAAAATAGTGAATTTGGAAGGAATGGAACATCGGTATCCATCAGAGCTCAGTGGGGGACAACAACAAAGAGTTGCTGTGGCCAGGGCAATGGTCTCTAGACCTAATATTATCATGGCGGATGAGCCTACGGCCAATCTAGATTCACACACAGGATCTAACCTTATTAATATGATGCTTAAACTAAATGAGGATTATGGGACTACTTTTATTTTCTCTACTCACGATCAAATGATAATGGAGAAAGCAAAACGTTTAATAACCCTAAGAGATGGTGAAATTATTTCTGATGAAAATAAATAATATCTTTTTTTGTCTGTTTGTTTTGACCAAGCTCTCCTACGCGGAGACGATGGGCTTTGTAAAGCTTAATTCTGAAGTCTATCAAAACCCATATAGTCAAAAATATAGCGAGAATATCTTCCAAATAAATAGAGTCTCTCATATTCAATCCATCTCTGATAATAGCACTTGGGAGGTCTCTTATGAGCTTTTACAAATCTACTCCGATCAAAGTCAAATAGGCCCGATTATAGATTATTCTTTAATCGAGTGGGGCTACAGGGCCTATGATCTTAATGGCAATTTTTATCGTGATGAGAAGTATTTTCTTGTCCATAACCTAGATAGACTTAGTTATTCTTATACTAAAAATGGTTTTAATATCATTCTTGGAAGACAGCAAATTTCATTTGGCAGCGCTCGAGGAACAAATCCAATTGATATTTTCACACCATTTAGTTTCAATGTTATTGATACGGAAGTAAGACCAGGAGTTGATGCTATTAGAGTTCGAAAGGAATTAAGTAATTCTTCTCAATTTGATGTTGGCATTATTTTTGGCGATGAACTTATTGAAAAAAACTCAGCCGCTTTTGTTATCTGGAAAAACTACCAATCCAATTTAGAGTTTGCCCCAATGTTTGCTGTGTTTAAACAGGCCCATCTCTATGGTCTAGATTTGACTTTTAATTTATGGCAAGCAAATTGGTGGTGGGAAAATGCTTACGTCACTCCAAGAATTGGACAAGAGTATTTGCGCTCAAGCTTTGGAGGACAATATCAAGTGAGCTCTTCTACGAGTGGTTTTTTTGAATACCACTTTAATGGAGTAGGGTCCACATCTCCCAGTGAGTATTTATCGTTATCCAATGAATTTGCGTATCAGGAGGCGAATGTGTTTCTCGCAGGTAGACAGTATTTGGACATCGGTGGAGGATATCAGCTATCTCCATTAACTAGTATACAATTGGCGGTAAAACTCAATATTGAGGATCACTCAAACTTTATTCTTGGAGCTTTTGAGAATAATTTTTCTAATAATTATTATTTTAACCTAGGTGCTATGGCCGGAGTTGGACAAAGGGGGGAGAGCTTTACAGATCGTAAGTCGGAGTTTGGAGACTTTCCCTTAAGTCTATTTACCAGACTTAGATATTATTTTTAACCTAATAACTTCAAATACTTAAGATGCTAAATGAATCTTGAGAGTCAGAAATATTGAGAATCATTGAATAATTTACTAAGATTATTGATGTTGCGCAACACGTCGTATATATTTGCCCATAATCACATCATCAGTCAGGAGCTTTCGTGGGGCGAATTTTAAACTTTTCTCTTATTTTCCTTTCTTCCTTTACTGCTAATGCCAGTGCAAATTTCTACTATTACGATCAAGCGGATAGAGTAGAAGCTCTAGAGGATATCTATAAAACCGTTAAAGGGCGTTACTCATTATGGGATTTAAAAAAAACCAATATGGGGATTGATGGAGATAAATTATTTAGAGACGCTATCGCATTTGAATTTACAGTTGAAAATGTTCAAGACAGTTTTTCTAAGGCCAAGTCAAATATAGATTTTCATGGTCGAGTAAAAAAATTAATCGCTTCGTTTAAAGATACTCATTTTGGGGCCAATGAAAATGTTACTCTTCCAACTATAATTAGTGGGCTCCAGACGGCAACTGCTGTTGAGGATGGGAAAAATATTGTCCTCGTCACGGGGATATCCCAAAAAATTATAAATTTTAATGCTAAAATTGGTGGACAAGCAAATTACAGTTCTATCAGTCTTGGTGACCAAGTTATATCTATCGACGGCTTGCCGGTTGAAAAAGTTGTTGCGAAATTAAGTGAATATATAGATGGATCTTCTCCCGGTTATATTCGTTCGCAAGCTGCTATGAATTTGTCCTATAGAAATTTTGCTTATCCTGAAAAGAATTTTTCACAATGGGAGTTTAAAAAACAAGGTTCGAATTCAACTTATACGGTGAGGCTACCCTGGTATGGTGAAAAAACAGTCAGGGAAGATGCGAAACTGTATTTTGATCAAATAAATATTAGAAGCCTAGGTCAAGTCTATTATTCATGGAATCAATCTAGCCAGATGTGGGAGGAGAGCCAAGATTTGGAATACAAAGGCCATAATCGCTTTGATGCTCCAGCTGGCCTGGTTGATATTAAAGAATGGTTGAGTGGCAGTAGAGTCATTTTAAGAACGGGCTATTTTATTAAAAATGGGAAAAGCTATGGTTATGCACAATTATTTTCGTATACCAATAGCACGCTTTATCCAAAAACTAGCGATGTTAAATCATCTGGTCGCTCGGATAAACTTTTAAAAGAGTTTATTCAAGAGTTAAAAAACAATAAAACTCCCTTAATTTTTGATTTGCGAGTTAACTTTGGTGGTAATACGGCAATCGCTATTAATAATCTCTCTGCTTTGGCCAAGGCGAATGAGACTTACCCTTCTAGGACAGTTGTTTTTAGAACATCACAGTTTATGCAGTCAATGTTTAGCTCATTTGGCCATGATCCATCACTAGCGGATGAACCAGGTTTCTATGACTTTGAAAGAACACTTGAACAATTCTACCTCGCTGTAGATGAGGGGCGAGAATACACAAATATTATGTTGCAAACCCCTCCCATTACCGCGGATGAGCAGGTAGGAGGCTATGAGTTACCAGTAGTAGCGCTTATCTCTCCATGGTGTATAAGTGCATGTGACAATCAGGCTTTTCTTATGGAAACTAGTAATAGGGTCACTTTGGTAGGTCAACCTGCAAACGGTACTGGTGCTGGCTTTTGGGGAGGGAAAAATCATGTGCCAACGTTTACTGACTCATTCTTTATTTCTAAGATGAAAATTCCAAATTACTTATTTGGTCTACCGATTAAAACTGACGATATGGTCCTTGTGGATAATACTGGCGATCTATTGGCACAAACAAACTCTGAGAATAAGCCTACTAAACCACATATTAAATTTGATTACACTGCCCATAGCTATTTGAATAATAGTGAGGACTGGATTAATAAAGCAGTAGAAGTCATCGATAAGAAATCTACTGCTCAAAAACAGGAACACTCAACACTAGTAAGTGTGATGGAGTGATTTCCCATATCAGAGGTTAATTAATACTACATATCCTCTGGATTATCTTCTGCAAAATCCTCACCCTCAGCCGGCATATTCACAGGAGATACCGAGGAATCGTCCATCTCTTCCATATCTTCAGAGATTACTTCCTCTGCCATTGGGGACATGCTCTCTGAGTCGTCCTGTGCTTTAACTTGTCCACCAGCAAAAAGGAAGAGTACTCCTACTAAAATAGCAGTAAGCACTGTTTTGTTTTCTACTTTCTTGTCCATCTCTTGCTCCTTAATCAATTTAACCTTAAAGGTCTTATTTTCTGCTAAAATTATCTCTCTACTTGCCACCTAGGTA
>JBFKKF010000264.1:0-3833 GCA_041631355.1 Bacteriovoracaceae bacterium
GCTGCTATCGTCTACTCCCATGGACTTCACCATGTTTTTGCCCCAGGGGATGCATTTCCAAAGATATTTAAAAAGGTTGAGGCCCATGTGGAGTTAGTTGATGTTGACTCATTCTTAAAGCAATATGGTAACACTGAAACACCTGCAAAATCCGTCGCCCAAGAACTACAGCTTCGAAGAGATAAATACCTTAGCTAATGAATTTTTTAAATATTTCATTTTCTCAGGAAAATCTTTTATCATTTTATAATCCACAAAACTTGGTGCCGATTTTTTAACCCCAATCTGTCCAATAACTTCAACTAAGTACTTTCCCGTCTCTAATTTGTAAAAAGCAAAATCAACTCTTGAACCCGTGACAAAGAAACTATAGTCGCTCATTTTTTGATAAACAACAAACTGAGGTTTCTTAGTAAAAGGAGAATTTTTAAGAAATAAATTATAGGCGCTGTTATCTGATTTCGAGTCTAAGGTATCTACTTTCATTTTAAAATGAATGGAAATAAAAAGAACTTTTCTAGTGGCCTGAAAAAAAATTCTTTGAGATGATTTCGAATTCAGACTTGCGATTAATGAATTCATAAGTTTTAGGACTATGAAAAATTTCCCTTTCCAACTCTCCTATGTTTTGAATAATAAAGCGAGTTCTAAAGGATGCAATTCGATCAAGTTTTTCCAAATCATCAAGCATCGTGTGTTTAATGAGTTCACTTGCCTGATTTTTTTTATGGACATGGATATAATAATCCTGGCCTTGCTGACTATAAGAATCAGTATGAAAGTAAGAAATTCCTTGATTGGAACTTTCATCGGCCAAACAATATAGTGGCGTTGCAAGTATTAACAGAAAAGTAAGGTACCAACACCTAATCATTAGGCAATCTCTTCATAAATATGATACTTAATTGTCATTATCATTTAGCTAGTATAGCAGAGGCTTATGGGATTAAAAACAAATAGTATCAAAGCAATTATCTTCGACATGGATGGAACACTCGTTGACTCCCAATTAGATTTTCATCATATGAGAAAAGATCTAGGGATACCCACTCATGAAGATATTTTAGAATTCATCAATAATTCCCAGGATCATCATTTTAGAGAGCAGGCATTTAAAACTTTAAGAAGTCATGAAATCAAAGGTGTTGAAGTCGCCACTCCTATCAGAGATATTTCACCATTTATTGAAAAACTAAATCGAGAAAACTTTCCCATTTCCATCCTGACCAGAAACTCGCTAGAAGTAACAGAGCTAACCCTCAAAAAATATCATTGGAAATTTGACTATGTTCTTACAAGGGAGTGTGCTCCACCGAAGCCAAACCCAGACGGTATACTAGAGATCGCTGCCCAACTTAAGGTTGATCTCGAGTCAATTCTCTTTATTGGAGACTATGACTTTGATATTCAGACTGCCATCAATGCTGGAACCAAGTCCGCACTGATCAATCATACTTATAATACAAAATGGCAAACGATGGGAGATATTCATTTTACCAATTTTAATGAATTGCTCCCCTACCTTAAACTTAATTAGATTTTCAATATTTACTTTTGTATAAGCTTCGTCTAATATTTTCACATGAGTGAAGATACCCAAACATGCCCTAAATGTAATTCCCCTTATGCCTACCCAGATGGAGAACTTTGGATTTGTCCAGAATGCTTCCACGAATGGTCCCTAACAGAAACAGAAACCGCCCAAGAAGAAGCAAAGTTCTTAGACGTCAATGGAGTTGAACTGCAAAATGGTGATTCCGTCTCTGTAGTTAAAGATCTAAAGGCCGGAAAAAACACCATTAAATCAGGTACCAAAGTTAAAAACATCCGCCTGTTAGATGAGCCAGTAAATGGTCATGATATTTCATGTAAAATCGATGGCCATGGTTCAATGTATTTAAAATGCTCAGTTGTTAAAAAACTATAGCTATTTATTTTCAATTCTTTATGAAGTTAATTGCTCTAAAAATTCAGGTACAACCTCTGTGGCAGGGCCAAAGAAGTTTAAATCATAATATGAACTTAGTTGAGTCTCCTCTAAGTTAAGCTCCACGCAAATGGCCTGATTCATCTTGGCGGTGTGAACCAATCCTGCAGCGGGGTAGACATTATTGCTGGTTCCAATACATAAGAATAGGTCGCACGCGGAAGCGGCAGTAAAAATTTCTTCAGAGTATTTAACAGGCTCACCAAACCAAACAATATCAGGTCGCCAGTTTGTGAAATCCTTCTCCAAAATTGCTCCCTCAAAAGATTTAATTTCACCTGTTAGAGTGTTACGAATTTTTTTAAGCTCACCATGCATATGAAAAATATTATGACTCCCGGCCCTTTCGTGTAAGTCATCAACATTTTGGGTTATCAAGCTAAAATTCTGCACCCTCTTTTCTAACTGTGCAAGGGCCCTGTGTGCTGCATTTGGCTTCACTTCTGCTAGTTGCTTTCTGCGAGCATTATAAAAGCGATGAACCATGGCCGGATCATTTTGATAGGCATCAAAAGACGCGACTTGAGTTATATCATGTCCCTCCCACAGTCCATTAGCATCTCTAAAAGTTTTAATTCCAGACTCTGCAGAAACTCCCGCCCCAGTTAACACCACGACATTTTTGAATTTTCTATTTTTTACTATTTCCATATTCGTTTTCATATTGTGAAAAAGCTTTTAATACAGAGACATCATTGCATTCAAATTGAGAATAAAGCTTAATCAATTTTTAAATTGTGCAACTTCGATCCAATTCCCATCAAAATCACGAGTTGATTGATAGTAATGAACAGGTGTCTCAACAATATTTCCATATAGCTGTACATTTTGGGATAGTAATTTACTCTTCATCTGCTCAATATCAGAAACCCGTAAGATGACGACAGTCTTGCACTGATCATAGTCTTGAGTGTTTGGTTTAAATCCTTCATGCAAAGTGAAATAACATCCTTCATTTTCAATAATATACATTCCTAATTCTTGACTTAAATCAGATTTAACCTTTAAACCTAGAATATCAATATAAAACTTTTTTGCCACATCTAAACTCGTAACATGAATCATCACCTGTCCAATACTCATTTCATTTCTCCATCATTCTTATTCTTAATTCTTCGTAGTACTTATTTAACATTAAATCCCCTCCAGTAAAAACTTAAATGCCAGTCCCATTAATACTATCGCCCCAATAAGACTAAAAACAGGACCAATTTTATTGGAAGACTATTTTGCAATACTCATCACAATTATGGTTGATACTAAAGCACACAAACCAATTGATATAACATAAGGTAGTAAAGGCTTTCCAGTAACACCCAAGCTTACCCCAACAGCAAACGCATCCAAACTGGTAGCAAAAGAGACAATAATCACTTTCATAATATGATGAAATTCTTTGGGTGCGAGATCGTGAACTTCTTTACTTCTTATTTCTTGAATACCTTCATAGGCCATATGGATGGCCACTGCACCAAGTAAGATAAATGAAACCCAATGATCAATGGAATCAAATTGTGCTATTATTCTCGCTCCGGCAATCGCGCCTAGAAAAGTGACCAATCCTTCCGCACCTCCAGAAGAAAAAGCAAACTTTAAGGTGTCACTAAATTTATGAGGTCTTGCTCCCATGGCAATGGCAGCAGAGAAAGAGTCTGCACTTAAAACCAGTCCAATAATAATTATTTCAAAAAATTCTAACATAATAAATCACTTCAACTTTACTCAGGAAGAAGTAAATCCTCTTAAGCGGAAACCTATCTTAAAGTGAAATCATTTTAAAAGTAAAAAGGCCATCATAAAGATGGCCTGATATGCTAAAAAAAGTTTTTTTATTTACTATCTAGGA
>JBFKKF010000265.1:0-3826 GCA_041631355.1 Bacteriovoracaceae bacterium
TAAAATCTCAGTATTTGCTCATCCAGAAGTGAGTGCGCAACTAACGAGTGAAGACTTTGCAATTATTGAGTCTTTAGAAGAAACTTTTAGTAAGCAACTAAGTATTAGAGCTGATAATTCTTATCATATTGAGCAATACGAGATCTTTTTAAACGAATAAATCGATAAGCATTTTTTATTTGTAATATTTACTTTCATCACAGGTTGTGTTGCACCGTATTCGTTTGTCTGGTAGAAGGGCTCGTTAATTTTTTTAAAGGAAGTCCTATGAGAAACGTGTTTTTTACAGCGATTATATTTATTGCTTCGCTTTCTATTCATGCAAATGAAGAGTGTATGAATCACTTATTAAATAATTATGAGTCGGGGTACTTCACGGCCCAGCAAGCGGAAGATATTTGTGCTTTAGATGAGTGTGCTTATAGGATTGTGACAACATTATATACGACCTTAAACGAGTATTCTATAGAAGAAGCTCAAGCGGTTTGTGAACTAAGTGATTGCGCTTATGAACTCTATAATGATCGTAAGTTAACCTTAGGGGCATTAACTATTGAACAAGCTAAGAATCAATGTCTTTAAAATAAAGCAGGAGTCTATAACGTGTTAATAAAAAATATTTTTCTTATCTTTGCTTGTGCCATCGCTACTAGTCTTGTTCATGCAGTTGAATTAGATGGCAACTATTCAGGCCAGGTCAACGACGAAGTATGTAATGTATTTATTGAAACTCATGATGACGGAAGAGTCAGCGTCCAGATTGAAACCATGCAAGGGCGATTAGAGTCAACTTTTGCGATGGAGCAGTTGAGTCGTGGGGTTAGAATTTTATCTAGCGGAGTTTCACCTCAGTTTTCCATGCTCGATCGTGGAAATATTATGACCATGAAGGGTGGACACTCTTTAACGATAAAAAGTGACGAAACAGGGGAACTTAGTAGTATTTCCATGATGAAAAACTCTCGAAGTCTAACTGGAAGTCATCAAATTGAAATTCTTAAATGCGAAAATTTAGCTCTTAATTACTAGCCGCTTTTTGGGCCCATGATCCGAATTAAATCTAAGTGGTTGATTTTACAGTACCTGTCTTAAGTTTTTACATATAGAAATTTCCCTATTTAATGGAATTCTCCATACTCGGTCCATTACTTTGATAAATTTAATGAAAAGAAAGATTTAATTAAAGGAACGGTATGTTTAGATCGTGGGTTTTTTCATTAACATTATTAGCGCTGACTTTATCATTGCACGCTCACAGCTCAGAAAAGCATGAACTTTCGGAGTCTGATAAATACCTTATTGCCAAGTCCCGAACGAATTTGCAGAAATTAATTGAAAATCAAAATAACATTGTTGGAGTCGAGTTTATTTATGCTGAAGCTAATAACTCTAAGTTATCCGAGACATGGGGACATTCAATGCTTCACTTTGTAGATAACGACGATGACTGGCAAAATAATATTGTTATTTCCTTCTCTGCTTTAATGGATCCCGGAACAGATATTGCTAAGCAAATCTGGAATGGGGTAATCGCACGTAATTACTTGGCTTTTCCTCAGGTTGCAAATTTTGCGGCTTATTGGAATCAATATACCGCTAATAAAGGAAGATCTTTAACAAGAAAAGTAATTATCACAACTAAGGAACAAAGAGATCGAATTATAGAAGTCGTTTCTCACTGGTTAGATGATATTGACTATTTCGGTAACTACTCATTTATTGGAAATAATTGCGCTAGCATGATTACTGATCTACTTAGGAAGTCAGGAATCAAACATTTTTCTTATGGTGTAAATAGTCCGAGAGAGTTTTTAAGTTGGCTGGAGCAAGGAAGGTTATCTACAGTCCCTGCATCCACATTAAAAAACCCAATTAAAATAATGAGAGAGTTTAGGGATAGAGTTCAAGTTGACTTTGATAAACTTGGTGCCGGTGAAGGGTGGCCAATAAATACAGTAGAAATTTTGGAGGAGTTATTTAGTCCTCAAGAGATCTTTTTATTTACACAAGTTATGAATGGAATGCCGGTGGAAATCTCCAGGGAGATTGTTTCAAAGTATAGAGCTGTTGCTCAAAAATCTCAGGTGAGTACGATGCTTGGATATGTAGCACTCCCAGAGAATCTATACCAAGCTTGTACGACTGATAAATGCATGAGTGAGTATCAACAAGGCTTAAGGAATAGTTTTTCCGAGGAAGTACTTATGAACTATCATCTTGAAGTCAAGCAACTCACAAGAAGAGTAGAGCGATTAATTAAATCAAAAAAATTAAATGCCACGACTATTAGGGCAAAAAATAGAATTCACGAATTTGAAAGCGATAGTCCTCAAAAACTACACTTTCAATTATTTACGCAAGAAAATAAAGGAGTTTAAAATGTTTAAAAAACTATTAATGATGACAAGTTTAGTCAGTTTATTGGGAATGAGTATGGCCCAAGCCGATTGTATTCCAACTTACCAAGATGAGGTTCAACGTCTTAACGATACTTATGGTTTAGATAATCATAGTGTAGCGATGGATAATGTTGGAGCAGGTATGATGGTAACGTCGGCAGTAATCGCTTATAAGTGGACAAAGGCAGCCGCAGCAAATCACAGATACTTCTATATGGTGGACCCTTCAGTAGCTGCGGCCATAGGTGCTGGTATTATTACTCTTGTGGCACTTGATAGAATTGAAATGTCAGGAGTGATTCAGGATAGAGATGATTTAAATGATGCACTTTCAGTTCTGAGACAATCAGAGCTAGGAATTGGAACTCATTTAGAAGGACTAACATTAATGCTTCAAAATGAAGGATATGATGTTACAACTATGGAAGTTGCAGATACGGTTGTGGATCTAAACAATAAACAAGCTTTTTGTGTTGTTCCAGAAAAACTTGCTAAGGTTCCAGCAATTAAAGATATGGTTGCTAAGTCAATTCAAAACTCTGATAGATAATATTAATATGCCCCTCTATTACATGGGGGGCATTTATATTGGACACTTTGTAAGTATACGGCTTTCCAAATCTTTCACAACATCCTTTCGAAAAGGAATTCCACTGGTTGTGAATTGACTCTTGTAATCAGTAATTTCTAATAATTCGAGATTTAGCTTGATAGTTTTAAATAGCCTGGGCATCAGTTCACCTGGGTGCTGGACGTGATGTAGCCCAGCAGAATAGGCAATAAGCATTCTCCCCTCGTTAAGCTCTTCAATAATTTCAGCAATCCCGGATCTGACTGTCATAGGTTTTCCAGTGGAGTCGAATCCAGACTTTCTTTTCATCCTCCCCTCAGGAGCAATGACAATAACAGATTTATTCTCGATGGCCTGAAGGAATTTTCTCCAAGAAGCATCCCTTCTGCGGGTGACCGAAATAAAACCTGGTCCCATTAGCCTCCAGAAAAAGCCGACAATAGGTCTGTTGAGAGTTTTATCAGCTCCTGGTGCAACCATTTTTCGAGCAAGTCTCCAGATAAACCAATTTGGTGCGGCCGCAAGAAAAAGTGGCTCATAAAGGGAGGTGTGATTTAATAATATAACCAAGCGAACTTTGGTAAAGTCATCCTTTAAGGGAGATATCCATTTAAGCTCTAAGTTATAGAAAACCTTAGAGAATAATTTTATGCTCATTAAGACAATATAGCTAATAATCACTTTCATATGGAAATTTATAACTCACAATATATGTAATTGAAATATCTATCAAAACTCAGCCGTATCGCACTGCACGAGATGAATGGTAGGAGTGTAATTTATTGCTTTAGTGGTTTTCATTTATATATCACTGTGTTAGTCTGCCACGACATTTATTATCAAGTCATAGTAATTA
>JBFKKF010000266.1:0-3826 GCA_041631355.1 Bacteriovoracaceae bacterium
ATGCCCAAATTTATTATAATAACGATAAGTTTTCGAAGGACTTTTTAGATAATAAAAAAGTAGTAGATCTGTGTAAGTATAAATTTGGAATAATTATAAGTTCTCCTTATAAAAAGATTCTATCTGAACAGGGGTGTAAATTTATTGAATTAGAGTCCATGGAGTCATCGTTTCAGATGCTTATAAAAAAGCGAATTGATTTTTTTCCCATGCCCAGAGAGATTGCCTCAGCATCTATAGAAAAATTAGACCCTAAACAGAGAAAAATGATAGGTGAGTCGAAGGGAAATTACTTTGAAGATAAGGTTTTTCTCTTACTTAAAAAGAATAAGAAATTTGAGAATAAGCTAGATAAGATTTTAGATAAATAATGGCCTGCTAATTCAAGCAGGCCAGCTGATTTGATTATAAAGTACTTAAGTTACTAACAATGAGATTACAAACTTCTCCTGAGCTTCTCCACCATCCACTTGTTTTTCTTTTAACGATATTAACCCCATTAAACACTGTGAGTTCATCCACACTTGAGCTGCGACTACGGCTTAAAGTATCAGTACATTGTACATGTAGGTCCTTTAAACTAAATCCCTTAAGGGCCAGAGTGATATTCTCAACACTTCCCACTGCCGTGATTTCATTAGAGACAGAGGTTGTAGGCAGACCAAGCTGAGCGGCTTTAGTCGCAATAACTGCACAAACTTCTCCTGAGCTTCTCCACCATCCACTCGTAGATAAATTTGCCCTCATGCCAAATGAAACTGAAACAGTGGCCTCATCGGCGCTTTGCATTCTTCCTTCAAATTGTTTGGCACATTTGTAGGCCAAGTCTGAGGCGTTGCTGGCATCAATCATAAAGCTCATGTTTTCGATAGTGCCGGTTACGGTAACTAATTGTTCAACAGGAGGTAGTGGCCTTCTGGGAGGATAGCTTCTGTCTGGTCTAGGGTATGTTCCTCCCCCATTATATGGAGGTCGCTCGTATCTACCACCTCCATGGCCGTGATCATGATCATCATTTGTTTTAAGTTCTTTTAGAGCAAATCTAAGTTTATCATTAACTGCTTGCAGTTCATATTCACTCATGGAATAAGTCTCTCTGCTAATTTGATTTAAAATATTTTCAATTCGACTTATTTTTCTTTGGACCTTTCTTTCCAGTTCCCCGTGATCGGCAAAGACTTTGGTTCCGATAGTAAGAGTTGATAGTAGAATTAAAGATTTTCCCATCGTAGATAATTTCATTTTTCCCCCAACGAAATTAAGAAGCATCCCCATGCTTTTTTGTTTTGTACTAAAATCCTTTTAGTGCCTTTAAGCTAGTAGAAGCAAGGATTGTGCCAACAGAAAACACTTTAATTTCAGAAACTTAGGGTTGAGGTGAAATGATACCGGTGCATATTGACCAGTAAGTTGGTTCTAAAAAGTCTTTTAACTTATTAAATATTTATGATTTTTACGAGATAGATTTATGTGAACTTAATTTACTACCGACAAGGTTAATCTATTATTTCAGGTCACTGATAAGGCGGAGGAATACTATGTCTGAGGTTGCTTCAGAAGCAAATACAAATGAACAGGAACGAGTTAACTATAATGCTTATACCAGCTTACAAAGTAATAGGCTGCCGGTGGCGTCAAATTCTAAGCGGGTGGGAGCGTTTTTATTAGATGGAGTGATTGGAATTCCTATTTCGCTAGTCATCTATAAGCTTCTTGCTATGACTGGGCTTACAGACCAGCTCACTCTCGGGATACTAGGTAACGTACTGATATCGGTTTTGTATTACTTTATTCCAACTGCCATATGGGGGCAAACTATAGGGAAATTCTTATTAGGGATTAAAGTTATCTCAACAAAAAATGAAAAGTCCCCTGGTTTTGGAAAAGCATTCATGCGCGAGCTTCTAGGAAAAACAGTTTCGGGAATTGTGTTAATGATCGGATTTATTTGGGGGCTATTTGAAAAAGAAAGACGTACCTGGCATGACTTTATTGGTGGTACGAGAGTCGTACAGATAAAGTAAATAAGAGATTTCGCACTAAACAACTAATCAGTTTTTATTGAATGTTAGAATACTAACACTGGTATGTAATCTCTCTTTCTCATCTATTATTATTCTCAGAATGAGTCACAATTAAGTTAATCGAAAATGATTTATTAATTGCCTCATGCAAGGAGAAAAAAACATGAAAAATAGAAAGAAAAATTTATTGTTATCACTTACTTTAGCAACGGGGTTTGCAGTCCAATCGGCTAAAGCTTATGACGAGTATCTAGCAGATGAGTACGAAGTTCCTGAGCAAACAGGAGTTCTAAGTACTGTTGGTACAGTAATGAGTGAAGTGAGTGGTTTTGTCGTAGATAGAATTAGTAGTGTCGAGGGCGGTGTTGAGACCATGAAAGACAAGATTAGAAATGATGGTTCTCTAACTGGGTTTATCAAAATTTCAGGTAATGCATATGATGATTTCACAGATAATGATGAGAAGGAGAGTTTGTTACCCTTTACAGTTAAAATAAATGAAAATGACGAACTAGATGTTTCAGTGGGTGTTATGTCCGTTGATTTTCCAAAAATTAGTTCGGTTTCAAAAGTAGATATCCTTAAATATCAATATATCGATAGAAGAGATCAAGTGACAGAAGAACGCCTTGGTTCTGAAGAATCATGGAAGGTAATCGACTTTAGAATGGAGCCATCACTTTTATCTGGTGATAATGCATATTTATCAGCTGTGATTGGAGGTTCAGCAGGAAGAACACGCTATACATTTGGAGATAAAGGAAATGAAACAGAGCTAGACCAACTAACTGCTTCTGGAGAGTTAGGACTAGGAGCTGGAATGCTGATTGGTAATAAGAACAGAATTTATGGGTATGTGGTTTATCAATCATCAGTAGAAGAGCTTTATGATGATGAAGAAGGAAACACTACAAAATACGATACAATAGGCCATAGAGAAGGTATTGTAACAGAAGCCGGTTATAGTAGGGCCCTTAAAAATAACAAAGAATTTCATGTTTACTATAAAGGTGATTACAGAAACTTGGATCTAGTGGACTCACAAACAGGAGAAGTCCTTGATGCTCACAGAGTTTACAATGCTCCACACACATTAAACTTTGAATTCAAATTCTAGTTAATCGCAAAAATGAATAATACTATAGGCCCTTCACAGAAGGGCCTTTTTGTTGTTCATCAGCTGTACACGAGATGTAAGAATTACAAGCATGGGTGATTCAAGTCCCGTTCTGTGAAAGAATACGCCTAAGTATAGATTAAGAATTTTTAGGAACTCAAGGAGTTAAAATGAAAAAACTATTAATAGGCTTATTGGTTGTCACCTCTTTTAAGGGCATTGCAAAAGAAGTTAGTGCTTTTAAAGATGTAAAGATGAGCATCATGAATAGTACAGATCTAGATGCCCAGAGTGCAAATATAATCTCTATTCCCGCGACAGGAGAAAATGCTGTCAGTTTAATGTCTGCAGCAATGTCCGAGTCAGGAATTGTGACGGCCTATGGAGAGTGCTACTTCGTTCCAGAAAATACTATGGTTGTTGAGGATAAGCAGGGTAAGATCATGGGAAAGATTGCCGACGGAATCTTCTATGTTTCTGAAGTGTATAACGGTTTATTTAAGGCCATGAATAGAGTTAACGAGCTTGAGCGTAGTAACCCTAAGGGCAGAAGTAGTGTGAAGTATGGTATGCCATTAACAAGTGATCGATCTAATAAAGAGACAAAGAAAGAGAAAAAAGTGAGAAAACAAAAAAGATATAGTACCAAATACGGTATGCCGCTCACGAGAAATACTTCGAAGAA
>JBFKKF010000267.1:0-3822 GCA_041631355.1 Bacteriovoracaceae bacterium
GGGAAAAAAAGTGTTTCTTACGGGGCACACTGGCTTTAAAGGCAGCTGGATGGCCAAGTGGCTCCAGGACCTTGGGGCCGAGGTTAAGGGGTATGCACTTGCACCCGATACCACTCCTTCTCACTTTGAGCTGTTGGACTTAAGTATTGAAAGTGTAATTGGTGATATTGCTGATGAGAAGAAACTGACAGAAGAAATGGCCAAATTTAAGCCTGATATTATATTTCATATGGCGGCACAACCTTTGGTACGGTACTCTTACCAAAATCCGGTTGAAACCTATCGTACAAATGTGATGGGGACCTTGCACTTATTTGAAGCTGCGAGAAAATTGGGCTCAGTCAAGGCCATCGTGAATATAACAACTGATAAGTGTTATAAGAACTTAGAAAAGCAGTATGCTTACAAAGAAGAGGATGAGCTTGGTGGGTATGACCCCTATAGTTCTTCTAAGGCATGTTCTGAGATTTTAACCGATAGTTACCGAAACTCTTATTTTAACATAAATGACTATCAGTCTAAACATGAGACGTTACTTGCAAGTGCGAGATCTGGAAATGTCATAGGTGGTGGAGACTGGTCCCTAGATAGAATCATTCCAGATATTATTCGCTCTAAGGTAGACGGGAATACATTAGAAATTAGAAGTCCCGATGCTGTTCGTCCTTGGCAACATGTACTTGAACCTTTGAGTGGCTATCTTACAATTGGTTATTACTTACTTCAAGGTGAAAAGGGTTTTGCGAGTGCATGGAATTTTGGTCCGGCGCTAGATCAAATATTTAAGGTAAGAGATATTGTGGAGTTGGGAAATGAAATTCTCGCAAACAGTTTGAATGTGCAAATGGGAGTACCAACAGAGCAACCTCATGAAGCTGGCCTATTGATGCTTGACCCTACGAAAGCAAAAGAGAAGCTTCAATGGGAATCGAAATTAAACTTTAAAGAGACTGTTGAGATGACATTTAACTGGTATTTAGAGTACTTGGAAAATAATAGAGTGATAACCTCTGAACAGATAACTAATTATATGAAAGCGTGCACATGAGTGATTTAAAAACCTTTGTAAAACAAATACGGATAGATACATTGAATATGGTATCTAAGTCTGGAGCAAGCCATATCGGCACCTGTCTATCATGCATAGATGTGCTGGGCTGCTTGTACTATGACTTTATGAATATCTCATCTGAAAATTTAAATGATCTAGATAGAGACTTTTTCATTATGTCTAAGGGGCACGGCTCAGCTGCTATTTATGCGACACTAGCAAATAAAGGATTGATTCCTAAGTCATACCTAGATGAGTATTGTTGTGATAATGCAAAACTTGCAGGCCATATTACTTATAAAGAAAACACTGGAGTTGAAGTCTCCTCAGGATCTCTTGGTCATGGACTTCCCATTGCCATGGGGATCGCCTATGCCAGTAAGCTGGATAAGAGAGAAAATAAAATTATCACTCTGCTCTCAGATGGAGAGTGCCAAGAAGGTTCTAACTGGGAAGGGTTTTTAATGGCACCACAAATGGGGCTATCTAATTTATTAGTTATTGTCGATTACAATAAATTTCAAGGCTATGATAAAACCGATGAAGTTGTTGACTTTAATAACTTACAAGATAGATTTCTGAGTGCCGGTTGGAATGCAATCGAAATTGATGGACATAACACTGAGCAAATATCAGATGCGCTTTTAAATTATAAAAACGAGAAGTCTAAACCCTCAATTATTATCGCCAATACCATAAAAGGTAAGGGGGTTGGTTATATGGAAAATACCTTGGAGTGGCACTATAAATGTCCTAACGAGGAACAACTCGCCATTGCCATTGAAGAGGTGAGAAACTCATGAGAAATACCTTTATAAATGAAGTCCATAAAATTGCACTCGCAAATGAAGATATTTGTTTTGTTACCGGCGACTTAGGTTTTGGTGTTTTAAATCAGATGCGCGAAGATTTAGGAGATCGTTTTAGAAACGCAGGGGTTGCAGAGCAATTAATGACGGGGATGGCAGCGGGAATGGCCATTGCTGGAAAGAAAGCTTTTACTTATAGCATTGCCAATTTTCCAACCCTTCGTTGTATTGAGCAGGTTAGAAACGATGTTTGCTATCATAACTTGGATGTAAAGATTGTGTCTGTTGGAGCTGGCGTTGCCTATGGAACTCATGGTTATACTCATTTTGGAGTTGAGGACTTGGCGATGATGAGAACTCTTCAAAATATAGAAGTCATTTGTCCACTCGATCCAATAGAAGCGGAAGCAGCTGCAAGATACGTTTGTCAAAACTCAGGACCAACTTATGTTCGCCTAGGGAAAAATAAAGAGCCAAATATTCATAAGAGTAAAGTTGAGCTAAAACGTGGAAAGTTTTTTGAGCACCATGGAAAGTCCGAGAATGTTGTGATTTCCACCGGATCAATTGGTTTGCATGCTAAAGAGGCAGTCGATCGGCTTAGAGATGAGGGGTATGATGTCGGATTTGTTTCAGCTCCCTTCGTTAGACCGATTGATTCAGAATATTTGAACCAAGATCATATTCAAAAGGTATTTACTGTAGAAGAACATTTTCGTCGTGGCGGGTTCGGGAGTGCAGTGTTAGAAGAAATAAATGACTTGAAAAGTAGCATAGCGCTAACTCGCTTTGCACTACCGGATACGATAGATATTATTGCCGGTCAAAACTATTTACTTTCGCACTTTGGATTAGATGCTAAGGGATTATATGAATCAATCAAGCAAGCCCTCTGATTACTATGGCCTTGAGACAGATTTAGCGTTTATTGCTAAGGAAATTAAACCTCTAGTATCAGAACTTCAGAATAAAAAAATACTTATAACAGGAGCGACAGGTTTTTTTGGAAAGTGGTTGCTATTGAGTTTGATTTATCTAAATGAAACAGAAAAGCTGGGAGTGGAAATCTTTGCTCTTTCACGAAACCCAGAAAAGTTTTTAACTAAGTATAAAACGCATTTTGAGTCAGTAAGCTTTATAAAGGGTGATATTAGCTCGTTTGAATTTAACAAAGACTTAGATTTCGTCATTCATGCGGCGACAGATGCTAATATTGCCAATCATAGATCTAATCCTCTGGAGTCATTCAGCACAATTGTAGATGGAACACGAAATGTGCTTTCTATGGCAAAGACTTGTGGTGTCTCAAGGTTTTTGAATATAAGCTCCGGTGCGGTATATGGGAAGCAACGCTCAGATGTCACACATATTCCAGAGAACTATCAAATAGATTATGATTTTTTATCCCCCAGTAATAGTTATGCTGTGGGGAAAAGAGCGGCCGAGTTTCTGGTAAATGCTTTTGGAGAGGTAAATAATATTCATGTTTCCCATGCAAGATGTTTTGCTTTTGCAGGTGCATTCTTGCCAACGGATGCTTCATTTGCGATTGGAAATTTCGTTGGGGATAAACTTGCAGGAAGAGATATAAAGCTCACGGGAGACGGATCTCCTTTGCGATCTTATATGTATGCCGCTGATTTAGTCATTTGGTTGTTAACAATCTTATTTAAGGGAAAAGAACAAGAAGCCTACAATGTTGGTTCTGATTATGCAGTGTCAATAAAGGCGATATCTCAAGCAGTTGAAGCGGTATTTGCAGATCAAAAAATTGAGTTAGAGAAGTCTTATGAATCTGACAATCAATATATTCCAAGTATCGAAAAAGCTAAACGAGAGCTTGGGCTTGAAGTTAATTATAAATTTGAGACGACTGTAAGAAATTATATTGAATGGAGTTTTAATAAAGGTCAGGGAACTTTATGAGAAAAGCGAGCTTAGTTGTTCATAAAATATATAAAA
>JBFKKF010000268.1:0-3819 GCA_041631355.1 Bacteriovoracaceae bacterium
CACTTCATGAAGCAGGAGCATGTGAAGAGCTCATTGAACGAATTATGAAAATTGATAATGCTTTTAAAACTGGAATCGTTAAAAAATCAGTGGATGAATGTGAGAAAAGATTTCGAAGTGATGAAATCCTTGATTTTCCAAATCCAGATGATCGCTTTAAAAAAGCTTCTTAAAAGTGCCAGGAGACTTACGGTAACGGCAATGCATTATTTTAATTTCAGTCCTGCCAATCCTGCAAAAGCATTATTTTTCATTTGAGGTTGAGGCTTCTGTTTCTTTCCGCTAGGTTTGCCCATCCCTGATCGTTTTTGGTAGTTAACATCAGAGTCTGACTTACAACTTAAACTTACTCTTTTTCGATCAAGGTCAACTTCGATCACACGAACTTTCAATTCTTGTCCAACAGTTAATTTATCTAGAGGATTCTCTACGAATTCATCAGAAATTTGAGAGATATGTAGAAGTCCACTTTCTTTAACACCCATATCTACGAAGGCACCAAAATTAGTTATATTATTCACAACCCCTGTGTACCATTCTCCAATCTTGAGATCATCAATCTTTCTAATATCTTTTCTAAATTCAATTGACTTAAACTCAGACCTTGGGTCTTGTTTAGGAGCTTTAAGGGAGTTAACAATATCCTTGAAACTCATCTCTCCAATTTCTTGCTTTAGTTTGGAATCCTTTTCAAGCTCAGAAATCAAGTCTTTATCAGATACTAGTTCTTTTAATTTGTGGCCATGATTCTCGGTCCATGCAGTTAGAATTGAATATCTTTCTGGGTGAATAAATGTTCCGTCGAGGGGATTTTCTCCATTATATATTCTTAAAAATCCAGCAGATTGTTCAAACAATTTATTTGAAAACCTTGGAACCTTTAATAAGTCTTCACGACTCTGAAATAATCCATTCTTATCTCTAAATTTAACAATATTTTGAGCAACTGTAGGTCCAATACCAGAGATATAGGAAAGTAGGGGAGCCGAGGCGGTATTTAAATCAACCCCAACAAAGTTAACACAATTTTCAACTACACCTTCTAATGATTTTTTAAGTTTTACCTGATTTACATCGTGTTGGTATTGACCAACTCCAATGGACTTCGGGTCAATCTTAACTAACTCTGCTAGTGGATCTTGGAAACGTCTTGCAATAGATATAGCACCCCTAACAGTGACATCTTTGTCTGGGAACTCTCTTCTAGCAATATCACTAGCTGAATAAATCGATGCTCCGGCCTCACTAATTAAGGTTGCCTTAACTTTATCATCTTTAACCGCCTTAATATTATCTTCAACAAACTCTAGTGTCTCCCGTCCATTGGTTCCATTTCCAATGGCGATATATTCAATTTCAAAAGCTTCAATTAGCTTTTCAATAATCATCTTGGATCCGGCCTCATCAAATTTCGGAGCAAAGGGATAAATTACGTGATCACCAATAAATTTACCGGTCTTATCTATCACTACAATCTTACAGCCTGTTCTGACACCAGGGTCAATTCCTAGGATTGCTTTTGATCCTAAGTAGGGTTGCAATAAAAGATTCTTTAAATTAACTCCGAAGACATCAATTGCGGCAGTATCAGAGATCTTTTTCATCTCAGATTTTAATTCTAAATCAAGGCTTGAAGATATAGAGCTATCATAGGCTTTCTTTGCTAGTTTACAAAGAAGTTCATAGTTTCCAAGTTTTTCCCCATCTGGAAACGAATTTTGCTCAATGACTTTATAACCATAATCACCCTCTAAAACGATTTCGATTTTTAAAACCTTGAGGGTCATGCCTCTTCTCATGGCCATAAAACGATGGGTGTTCTTAGGATCTTTTAGTTGGGAGATATTTTCTTCGAATTCGAAAAAATCTTTAAATTTTAAATGATCATTAATTTTATCTCCGTCTTTTCTAAGTGTTGATCTGATTTTAGCAGACTTCCAAAACTCATTCCGAAGCTCTTCTTTAGTTTCTGGATTATGAATAAAATCTTCTAAAATAATATCGCAAGCACCATTTATCGCTTCTTCAATATTTTTAACTCTACCCTCTGATTTAGTTACATAGTCTTCTAATATTTGGTTAATCTTAGTTTCAAATCCCTCATTTGAAGTTTTAATCAAATTCGCAAGTGGTTCTAAACCTTTTTCTCTTGCTATCATTGCCTTGGTTTTCTTTTTGGATTTGTAGGGAGCATAAAGATCTTCTAGTTGATTAAGAGTTTCTGCGGCCTTAATTTTCTTTTCTAACTCAGGAGTAAGTTGCTCCATTTTTTTGATGGTTTGGAGGATATATTCCCGTCTTTTTTCAATTTCTAAATATTCCTCATAAAAGTCTTTTATATGACGAATCTGAACTTCATCTAAATTACCAGTAACTTCTTTTCTGTACCGTGCAACAAAGGGGATAGTACATTCGTCAGTAATTAATAAGTTTGCAGTGGAGATGATCTTATTAACAGGTAGCTCTGTCTGGGCTGCAACATAGGCAATAGCTTGATTATTTAGTGACATTTCTTTCCTTTTTATACTGTAAAAATTAAGGTAATAAACGATAAAATAGTGATAATGAATCGGCAATAATTAATCTCTAAAAGGTTTAGAATATGTCAGTAAGTAAGAAAATTTTAGTGATTGGAGATGGCGTTGCCGCGTGGTGTCTTTTGTCTCGCCTCTCTAGAACTAATTCTAATATTACTCTAATATCTTCTTCGAACTATCCAGCTTGTTCATTGAGTTCTACATCCATAAACTGCTTAAGAGGGGCCCAAAAAAATGTCTCTTTATTAGGAGATTTGATCGTTGACTCCTATCACGCCTTTGAAAGACTTATTCATGATTATAATCCAGATGGTGTTACTGAAGGTGTCGAGTATCAAATTTTTAATGAGATTGAAAAATGGGAAAATCGATATCCTGAATATTTGAATATCATCAATGATGAATTTTTAAATTCCGTTGTTAAAAATTATCAATACTATCATCCTAATAAGGCCTATTTTGTAGATCCGGTAAAGCTAAAAAACTGGTTCCAATCGACGTTTTCTAATAATGTAAAGTATATTGACCAAACAGTAGCCTCAATACGCGTAAACGCAGATAAAATAAAAGTAATTGGTGAAGAAACTGATCTTGGAGAGTTTGATAAAGTATATGTATGTGCAAATTATGCTTCCAAAAAATTACTATACGGACTTAATTCCGAGATAGATTACAAACTGGATCATTGTAAGCCTGTTGCCGGAAGTTATCTTGAGGTAGACATCTCCCAGTGTGCTTCTAAATTTAGTAATGACTTTAATCTGTGCTTAGATAAATGGCATTTCATTTATAGACCTTCTAAAGGGGTCATCCAGATCGGATCTACCACTGAAAATAATTGTGATAGCTTGGTAGCGAATGTTGAAGAACTATCTAAAATCTACAATCATATACGTAGTAATACGAATATAGAGTTGCCCGAGTTTTCTGCCTTTGAACAAAGAACAGGTATAAGACACAAAGGTTATAAACGACTTCCTTATTGGGGAGAAGTCGCTCCTAATTTATATGCAATTTTTGGCATGTATAAAAATGGATATAGTTTTCCGTTTCTTGCCAGTGAGCAATTGGTGAAATAATTATTTACCAATGTATTCTAGTGTAACATTGCCTTTCATGGTTAACTGACAGGCAAGTCTGCAGTCAGGGCCAGCACCCATGGATTTTAATGTATCTCTTTCATCACTATTTACTGGTGGAAGATTATCCATACCTTCAACTACTTTTACGAGACATGTTCCACAAGAACCGGAACGACATCCAAAAAGAATGGGAGTATCAA
>JBFKKF010000269.1:0-3815 GCA_041631355.1 Bacteriovoracaceae bacterium
CATGCCACTGGAATTAAATTCTTGTTTAGTGAGCTTGAGTTTAATCATGAGGTCGTAATGATTGCCCCAAATAAAGAACGATCAAGTTGTGGACACGGCATCACTTTGGGTGAGCCTATTAGGTTAAATAAAATCGCTAATAGTAAATACGAGTGCTCAGGTTATCCAGCAGATTGTATCTTGATAGGAGTAGGGCATCACTTTTCGGATCAAAAGCCTGACTTAGTTGTTTCAGGAATAAACCATGGAGCTAATTTGGGGCAAGATCGCTTTTACTCTGGTACTATTGCAGCCGCCAGAGAAGCTGCCTTCAGAGAGATTCCTAGCATAGCGGTGTCATTGGTCACTAAAAGTATTAAAGATGTTGAGCATTTCGATGTGGCAGCAAAATTTGTCAACTTACTGATTTCCAAGGGGGTTAGGGATATCATCCCTCCAATGGCCTTATTAAATATCAATGTTCCAAATATACCAATGGAAGAGATTTCCGGAGTAAAATTAACAACTTCAGGCATGCAATTATATTCCGAAGAGGTAGTCGAACGGGTAGATACTCGCGGTCGAAATTATTATTGGGTCGGGGGTACATACCAAGGTAGTGCAGATATTAAAGGTAGTGATTGCAACGCAGTAGCTCAGTCTTTAATTTCAGTTGAACTACAAAGTCTGAGTGTGAATGACTCAGATAAATCCGCTCGAAGTAAGTTAGAGGAGCTATTAAAAGAAATTAACCATGAGGGACTTTGTTAAACGACTCCTATTTATGATGACTTTACTGATGCTTATAGCATCTTGTGCTCATCATAGAAGTGGACGTTATGTTTATCAAAATGGAAAGTGGGTATTTAAGACATCTAAGGTAGGATTTGCTCACTCAGGAATTGACTTTGGAAGAATCGATAATAGAACTTATGACATTGAGTCTGATGATTTATTTATTTGGCCTGTTCCAAGTTCAAAAAGAGTTTCATCTCGTTTTGGAATGAGAAGAGGACGTCATCATGACGGAGTGGATATTCCTGCTGTTACCGGCAGCTCAATTATTGCGAGTGCTGATGGAGAGGTTGTCGTTTCTGGCTGGATGAATGGTTATGGTAGAGTGGTGGTTGTAAAACATCAAAATGGTTACCATTCTGTTTATGCACATAACTCTAAGAACTATGTTAAAAAAGGTCAGAGAGTTTCTCAAGGAGAGGTTATTGCCAAAGTTGGTAGTACAGGAAGGTCTACCGGTCCACATTTACACTTTGAAATTAGAAGAAAAAATAAAGTTCGAAATCCTGCCAGGTACCTTGCTAGATTACGCAATTAAAAAATATTTGTATATTTTGCGTAGGACAAAAAATAGTATAATATACCAGTATGAGAATACTTACCGTATTGCTACTAAACTTTGTCATCATGATGAATACCCACGCATATTGGTTGGGATATAATTTACGTTATGGTGAGACAAGACCTAGTTTTAACTTTACCTCAGACAATGATCAGGGGCTAAAGTTTGAAGCCAATCCTTCCAATGATGTCACTCTTATGTTTATAGGACCTCAATACTCATTTGGTCTACAGCTTTCATCTGAAAAAGAAGATGACGGAGAGTATTTAGAGTCTAGTTATTCCGATTTTTTAATTACTTTTTTCACTCAATCCTATATGGCCGAACTTTATTATAGCGATTTTAACGATTTCTATATTCAAAATGATAGAGAAGAGATTATTACAAATCAGTCACAAGATTTGTTGAATGGTAGTCGAATTGGTGTGCAGACAACTTTTTATCTCGATGGGTCTAAATTTTTTTCTATCCACGGTGAGTATATTCTAGCTCCAGAGACAGGTGTTGGAAGTTTTTATAAATTTCGGTTTGAGCACTTTGAACTAGACTCTACCAATGGGTTTATTCCCGCTAAGTACCAAAATGACTTTAAAAAAATAGCGACCGTCGATAGTTTTCAAAGAGATCTAATTGATCTAGAAGTAGGAACAAGTGCTGTTTATGCATGGGATAAATTTTTCGTAAACGGTTATATTATGTTAGGACCAATAATAGAGTCTCAACTATATCAAGGAGACACAAAGGAATCCGAAGTTTTAGTGACACCCGCTGCAGAGGCCTTAATTGGAGCTGCTTATTATAATTCAGGAATGCAAGTAGGACTAAGGGCCAAGTATTTTCATCATGAATCTCAGATTAATGGGATTAAATTTTCAGATATTAGACAGACCGCTTACTTATACTTTACTTATTTGTTTTGAAATTTGTCGAGAAGCTTAAGATACATCTGGGCAGTATGAATAGCATCCTCTAGGGCGGTGTGAGCAACATCTCCCATTCCAAGAAAATTCATAAGGTTGTTTCCTGAGTCCATCCCCTTAGCAAGAAGTTTCATATCAATTAGACCTAAACTAAAACATGAAAGATCCAAATTACGGTGATGGAAATAATGATTCATCCACTCCCAGCCTAAATCTCTGTTAAGAAAAGGAAGATCAATGGCCGAGATGGATTTGCCAAAGAGTACAATTTTCTCATTTCCAAAGTATTCTTTGACTTCTTTGCTCTCGAGATAATTTTCGAGTTCTTTCTTAAAAGCTTCAGTGGTGATTCCTGATTTATGTGCCTTTTCAATTAGTTCCTTATTATGCTTTATGACCCACTCATTAAGATTCGGTTTAAGTGATTCAAAACTAGGGCATTTAACATAGTAGTGCTTAGATAAAGCCATATTAATATCATGAGTGTCAGTATCAAAGGGTACCATAGCAAACTCAATAATATGAGCATCTTCTTCAAGTCCAGTAGCTTCAATGTCAAAACTTAAATATTTCATATTTTCATTTTAATAGTTAGAAGGCTTAACGTACAGAAATTATTTAATTTCAGTGGAGATAGGACAATGATCACTTACCTCATCAAAATTTATTCCCATTTGGCTTTCACGTGTAATTTGACATTTGAGCTGTTGACAATGTCCATGGGCATTTGCACTCACTTGTTTATTACTTAATAACTCAGGAGAAACTAAAATGTGATCTAAGCTGGAAGGATACTGCTTACGATCGTTATTACCTCCCCACCAATAGGAAGTACATTCTAGGTTTTTAGTGGAATCAATCATTTTCATATTCGAAATTGTTTGAGTAAATTTGGAATGGATTTTTCCCTTCAAGATATACTCAGTCGAGTTGAAGTCTCCCATAATGATAAAATTATTGTGTCCTTGCGCCCTTAATTCTGAAAGTTTAACTGAAATAAGTTCCAACTGATTAAATCTTTTAGTTATACTTCTATTTCGTCCGCCAGATTTTAAGTGAACAGCAATTGCAACAAATTTTTTATTAGTTTGTTTATTTTTAAAAAATCCAATGGCAAGTGGCCTAGATCCTTGTCCACACCCTGTACTACTAGGATCCTTTGGAATAGAGATTCTTCCATCTTCGTCAAAGTCTAGTAGTTCAATTTTATCCTTGTCAAAAATAAAGCCAAGCTTCTGGTCATGTGCTCCCCCGCAAATACTCAAGGCAACATCATATTTACTTTGGAACTGGTCATAGATCATATGGGCAAACTCATAGGAGTTATTAATTTCTTGAACTGCCATTAAGTCTGGGTTTATTGATTTAATAGTTTTCACTAATTGAGATTTATTAGTGGGGGTATTGGACCTTACATCATAATCGAAATTTCTGATATTATAGGTTGCTAGTTTAATCTCAGCGAACAATGAAAATGACAGTAATAAGCAGCATAGAGTGATTGAAAGTTTCATGTTATCCCTTTTATAAGTATATTTTAATTTTCATATAAGCTATTC
>JBFKKF010000270.1:0-3801 GCA_041631355.1 Bacteriovoracaceae bacterium
AAATAATATTACTATTTATTCACCTAAGGATGTAGGAATGAAGGAAGCAACTGTGACAAAATTAACAAATGATTTAAATTATCAATCAACCCTTAACTCGCTGGCAACAAATGTTTTCTATGCTGATGCTGATTTTAAGCTCACATTTGTGAATGAGAGAGGGGTAGAAACTCTCGAGAGTATAGAAGATGAAATCCAAAACAAATATGGTTTTACAATCGCTTCTTTGATTGGAAGAAATATCGATGACTTTCATGAGAATCCTGCTCATCAAAGAAAAATGCTAAATAATCCTAAGAACTTCCCAATCAGATCTGAAATCAAAATTGGACCACTTATTCTTGATCTTAATGTAAACCGAGTAGCAGATAAAAATGGTGATACACAAGGTTATGTAGTTAACTGGGAAGAGATTTCTGAAAAGAAAAAAATTGAAGCAGAAGCTGCAAGAATGCAGAATATGGTAGACCTCTCACCTATTAACACAATGTTTGCTACTAAAGAGGGCTTACTTATTTACATGAATGAGAATTCATCAAAAACACTTAAGACGTTAGAAACTTTCTTACCGGATAAAGTTGATAATTTAGTAGGTAATTCAATAGACTGGTTTCACAAGAACCCAAGCTACCAAAGAAATATCATTGGTGATGCAAAAAATCTTCCTCACACCGCAATTATTGAGATTGGTGGTGAAAAACTAGACTTACTTGTCTCTCCAATATTTGATAATCAAGGTGTTTACCTTGGACCAATGGTTACTTGGGAAGTTGTTACTCAAAAGTTAAAAACAGAAGCAGAAATGGCCAGAACACAACAGATGGTTGACCTATCGCCAATCAATACGATGATGGCAGATGTAGAAGGAACCATGATTTATATGAATGAAAACTCTAAGAAAACTCTAAGACCGTTAGAGGCGAGTCTTCCAGACAAGGTTGACAACTTAGTGGGTAACTCAATTGACTGGTTTCATAAAAACCCTGACTATCAGAGAAAGATTATTAAGGATCCAAAAAACTTACCACATACTGCAGTCATTGAAGTTGGTGGCGAAAAATTAGACCTATTAGTTTCTCCTATTTTCGATAACTCAGGAAATTATATGGGGCCGATGGTTACATGGTCACTTATTACAACTAAGCTTCAACTAATTAATGATCTTACAGAAGCATCGACTCAACTAAGTTCTGCATCTGAAGAACTACTTTCTGTTGCCAACTCCATGAGTGCAAGTGCTGAAGAAACCTCAGCTCAATCAAACACTGCATCTGCAGCTTCTGAGCAAGTAAGTGCTGGTATCCAAACAGTTGCAACGAATATGGAAGAGATGACTGCTTCAATTCGCGAGATCACTAAGAACACTAATGAGTCTTCTCAGAAATCAAGTGATGCAATGACTATGTCAGCTGACGCTAACAAAATTATTCAAGCTCTTGGTGAAAGTAGTCTAGATATTGGAAACGTTATCAAGGTTATTACTTCAATTGCACAACAAACTAACCTACTTGCCTTGAATGCAACTATTGAGGCAGCTAGAGCTGGCGAAGCTGGTAAGGGATTTGCCGTTGTTGCAAACGAAGTAAAAGAGCTTGCTAAGCAAACAGCTACTGCAACTGAGGATATCTCTAGAAAGATTGAAGCTATTCAAGGTGATTCACAGTCAGCGGTTACTTCAATTGGATCAGTAACGGATGCAATTTCACAGCTAAACAGTATTGCTTCAAATATCGCCAGTGCAATGGAAGAGCAAGCAGCTACTACAAATGAAGTTGCAAGAGTTGTAAGTGAATCAACAACAGGCGTTCAACAAATTACAGAGAATATCCAACAAGTTTCTGTTGCTGCTGAGCAAACTGGAAAAGGAGCTTCTGACATGCAAGGTGCTGCTGAAAACTTGAACCAACTAGCATCAACACTGACTGATCTTGTGGAAAGAGTTAAGAAAAGCTAGAAAAAGTAAAAATACCAAATAGCTAGGCCACCTATTTAGGTGGCCTTTTTTATTTATTAATAATACTAATATTTAGTTCTTTCTCAGCTGTCTTGAGACTATAAACAAGCTTAGGTTTCCCCCCATCAGACAGGGCCTTTTGAATGATTTGATCCACATCAATATGCTCATCTTCAATTTTATGTTTCACTTCTTCTTCGAGATAATCTCCAATATCAAATAGTGCGTTAAATGGAAGACTAACGCTAACTTTTTTAACCCCATCTCTGAAAAGTTCAATATTTAGTGCATTTCCATGATCAACTTTGTCGTATTTATTATCAATTAATATCGTAGGTATCTCATATCCTTCAAAATCAAAATCAGATAAAGCCTCTAGAATTATTCGACGGAAAAATATATTAACACCAAGAGTTGTGGCCATATTTTTAAGTCCCAGAAATGACTTCATAAATAAGAAGAACTCGGTGGAACCAGCTGAGCGAAACCACCATTTATCTTCTTTTAATAATAAATCAATATTATCTTTGTATTTCCAGGTCTTCAAGTCAAAGGCATACTCCGCAATAAAAGGCTCAAATAATATCTCAACTAACAGGTCTACTTTATAATTTATATGAATTAGCTTTTTTTCATCAAAGCCTAACTCGACTAATAATCCAAGCCTAGAATATTTAATGCCATGAATTTCATTCCATAATCCTTTGGCAATTGCACGAACGAATTTAGGGTTGAATTCGACCGCCTGACCAAGGTCAATAAAGTTAGCTTTTACAAAGAAACCAAAATCTTGAAATAGAAAGTTACCAAAGTTAGTATCTCCCTGAATAACGTTGGAGTGAAATAAACTATGAAGATAGCCTTTATAAACTGCTTCTACTGCCTTTCTCTTTTTATCTTGATCCCATCCATTATTGATTTCGTGCACCTCCAGTCCCGTTATAAACTCTTGCAGATACACCTTATCTGTACAGAATTCGTCGTAAACAATAGGAACATCAACTTCTGTTATTCCATTGAAAACTTCTTTCCACCTCTTTAGTTGTTCAATTTCATATGTGTAGTCACATTCATGATCCAAAACAAATTTAATCATTTCCTGATAGCTACTAAATTCAACTCCCCATTTTTTTATTTTAGTAAAGTTACCAACCTTGGGAAGAAGGTTAATTAATTTAAGCTGCTCTTCTAATACCGACCTAATCTTTGGGTACTGAACTTTTACTGCTACTGGCTTCTCGCCATCAAGAAGTGCTTTATTTACTTGTCCTATAGATGCGTAATAGCCGACTTCGTCAATATCGGTAATTCTATTTGCTCTTTCACCAAAGTTTTCCTTTAAGATAGAGCGTATCTCCTCAACCGGAATACCTTTCACGGGAACATTTTTTGAATCATTTAATACTTTGTTCAGTTCCGCTTCTTCAGTGCCCATGTACTGAAGAATCTTTAATAAAATACCACCTTCATTACCTAATAATTCTCTTAAGTAGACAACTGCGCGCTCTCTAGCAGTCTCAGTGTCAGCATTTTTATATTCCTTAAATCTCTTAATAAATTGTGAAGTTTTTATCGCCTCTTTAAACATATTTGAACCTAAGATAGTTGAGAAAAGACTTCCTTCATTCTTCTTGCCGCTTCTTTTAGCTGCTCTTCGCTATTGGCATAAGAAAGTCTTATATTGTTTGGACAACCGAAAGCATCACCAGGGGTTGTTGCAACTTGTGCTTCTCCAAGAATTAACATACATAAATCGTTTACAGAATTTATGGTCTCCCCATTAAAAGATTTACCTAGAAATTCTGAGATATCTGGAAAAATATAAAATGCCCCCGTTGGTTCATTGA
>JBFKKF010000271.1:0-3790 GCA_041631355.1 Bacteriovoracaceae bacterium
AAGTATATGAAAGATAATGATGTTAAAAGACTTATCAATCAAATGGCAATACTAACAAAGTCACCTATTTGGATGGTGAAAAGAGTTTTAGAAGAGTTCTATTCGGCGCTAAACGAGGATGCTGACTTACTATTTTCTGAAAATAAGGGACGCAATTTTATTTTAGATACTCTAGGAGAGGACAGAGCGAAACAATTATTAGGACAAGTTGTTGAGGTGGGGACAGCAAACACCTTAGAGTCTCTAGAGCTAGTAGATACTAGAACGTTAGCAAACTTTTTAATTAATGAGCACCCACAGACAATCGCACTTATCATCGCTCACTTGAGTACTGAGCGCAAGGTTGATGTTTTAAGAAAACTACCAGAAGGACTGCAGGCCGAGGTTGTTCTTAGGGTTGCAAACCTAGATTTCGTTTCACCAGAACTTATTGCTCAACTTGATGATGTTTTAAAAACTGAACTCTCTACACTTGGTTCAATTGATACTCAACAACTTGGTGGTGTTGAGCCAATTGCGGATATGTTGAATATGATGGATAAGAATTCTGAGAAAAATGTTATGGCACGGGTTGAGGAAAAAGATCCTGAGCTTGCTGAGGAAATCAGAAAACTCATGTTTGTTTTCGAAGACCTTACATTTGTTGATGATAAAGGTATTCAAGAGCTTCTTAAAGTTGTTGATAACCAAAAACTTACCATTGCACTTAAAACTGCACCAGAAGAGATTAAGACGAAACTATTTAAAAATATGTCGAATAGAGCAGCAACACTACTACAAGAAGATCTCGAGGCACTAGGGCCAACAAAACTATCTGATGTTGAAAAAGCTCAACAAGAGATCGTTCAACAAGTTAAAGATCTTGAAGCTAAAGGTAAAGCAGTTATCAGCCGTGGTGGTGAAGGTGATGCATTTGTTTAATAGAGAGGATTTTAAATATGGGTGTGCTTAAGAGTGACGATTTTGAAATTTCAGCGTATGAGTTTGCGAGCTTATTGCCTGGCAGTGAGAACGTTCAAGACTCAGACTATGAATTTGCTTCACTTGATAATGCATCTGAGTTTAAAAATAATCTATCGGAAGATAGCATTAGACTTGAAAGACAATTAGAAGCGAAATCAAACTTCAATATATTAGAGTTAGTTAGAAAATCACGTGGGTTAACCCGGCAAGAAGCTGAGGACTTTGACCGCAAGGTTGAAGCGGAAGTCGAAGCCCATTTAGCCAAGGTTAGAGAAGAAGCTTATAATGAGGGTTTTGAACGTGGGTTTGAAGATGGGAAAAGCAAAGCTTATGAGGAGGGTAAACAGGCCACTGATGAGCAGGTGGGAAGACTCGTTTCAGAAATCGAGAGACTCCAAGAAGATATTGTAAGTATTTACGATAAAAGTAAAAAAGATGCTTACTCTATGGTTAAGAACCTTACGAAGTGGATTATTCTGAAAGAAGTTGATGAAAAATATTACCTTGCAAGATTATTGGAAAAGCTTATTTATGAAATTAATATCAAGTCCAATTTAGTCATTCATGTAAATGAAGATGCTTTCGGGTATATGCCAGAAATTATTAAAATTGTAGAACGAAAAATTGGTAAACTCACAAACACTAGGGTTGAGGTCGATCTTGATATGCAAGAAAATGGTATTAAACTTGAGTCTGAAAATACAATTATTGATGGTTCTTTAGATGCACAATTTGAAACGATTGATCGGTTATTTACAAATGTAGGTATCGATGGATAGTGAAGTATTAGATTTTACTCAAATTTATAAAGACTTCGAGTCTAGCACTCCTTATCAGAATATTGGAAAAGTTGTTTCCAGTCATGGGATGTTATATGAGGCAATTCTTCCCAGAGCTGTTATGGGGTGTTGTGTAGAGTTTAAAACTCAAGTCGGCACGAGTTGTCTTGGTGAAGTCGTTGGAATTAACGGCGATAAATGTAAGGTTATACCTTATGATGATTTACCTGGTATCAACTCAGAGACAAAGGTATATCTAAGAGACTTAACAACAACTTTAAAGGTGGGGCCAGGGCTCTTAGGAAGAGTTGTTGATTTTCAAGGTAACCCTATTGATGGCAAAGGGCCGATCAATGGAGTTTCTGAAGTACGCTCAATTTTTGGTGAGCCTATTAATCCATTAGACCGACCACCTATACGACAATCTCTAGATACTGGCATTAATGCCATAAATTCGTTTATCACGGCAGGTAAGGGACAAAGATTAGCAATTATGGCCGGATCAGGGGTAGGTAAGTCGACCTTAATGGGGATGATCGCTAGAAACACAACAGCAGATATAAATGTTATTGCCCTCATTGGAGAGCGGGGAAGAGAGGTTCTAGAGTTCATTGAGTCTGACCTTGGTGCTATAGGGCTTGAGCGCTCAGTTATCGTCGTTGCCACCTCAGATAAGTCTCCGTTAATTAGATCTAAGGCAGCTTATACCGCCACTACTATTGCTGAGTATTTTAGAGATCAACAAAATGATGTAATTTTAATGATGGACTCAATTACTCGTTTTGCTATGGCCAACAGAGAAGTTGGGATGAGTGCAGGTGAGCCTCCAGGACAAAAGGGGTATGGTCCTAGTGTTTTTGCTAAATTACCAAAGCTAATGGAGAGAGCGGGTACTAAAAAAGATTCAGGATCTATAACGGGAATTTATACAGTTCTTGTTGAAGGTGGTGATATGGATGAGCCTATTGCAGATGCAGTTCGGGCCATTTCAGATGGGCATATTGTTTTAAGTAGAGAGTTAGCAGCTAAAAATCATTATCCAGCGATTGATGTATTACAATCAGTCTCAAGGGTTATGCCAAAAGTAGTTCCAAGGGAGCATATGATTGTTTCTGGCCACTTAAGAGATTTGATGGCCGCATATAATGACTCGGAAGACTTAATCAATGTCGGTGCCTATGCACGGGGAACAAATCCTAAGGTTGATAAGGCACTTATTATACATAATGATATGTTAAACTTACTGCAACAAAGAGTTGAAGATGCTTCGGGAATTGATGAATCATACGATAAAATGGTTGAAATCGCTCGTAAAGGTGAAACAGAAGTAGATCCGGAGTTTTTCTCGGAAGAATAATAAAGGTTTCGAATGAGTAAGTATAAATTCAAATTAGATGCATTACTCAAACTAAGGCACTTGAAAGAAGAGCAGTGTAAATTAGAGATTGGTCGTTTACAAATTCAAATCACAAACTTTAAAAAATTAATTGCAAAGCACGAAGATGAAATAGGCCAAGCATACCAATCTCAAGAACAAGAGCTAAATCAAGGTTTATCTGGGGTTGAGGCCCGTTTTTATCCGTTTTTTGTATCAGGGAAAAGAGCACATATCGATAAAATTCAAAATGAGCTCAATGAACTTCAGAAAGAAATAGATAAAAAATATGAGGCCTTAAAAAAATTGCGAGGTGATGTGAAAGTCATCGAACAAATGAAAGATAAAGATCATAAAAAATATAAGAAAGAGCTAGAGAAGAAGGCGTTTGCCGAGATGGAAGAGCAAACTCAGAACTGGCGAATAATGACGGAGAAAAAATAAAATGAGAACATTATTAGTTACTCTATTAGCATTATTAATCAGCTCCAGTGAGGTTTTTGCCGAAAAAACTTACACAGAAAAGGAGTTCAATGAAAAACTTGAGCAGGGAATTAAAGAGCGTATTGCTGTTCTAAAAAAGAAATCATTAACTCAGTTAACACAGGATTTAATTGATAAAGAGATAAAACTTGAAAAAAGGGAAGAAACTCTAAATCAAAGAGAGGAACAA
>JBFKKF010000272.1:0-3783 GCA_041631355.1 Bacteriovoracaceae bacterium
GATGGTTTAAATATTAAGAACTTGAAGATAGACTTAGTCCAAGGTTCAATACATGACAAAGAAACCTTAGGGAGAATGGCAGATAAATACGCTGACTTTTTTGATTTTGTATTTTCAGTAAAGTTTCTTCACAATATAAATAAAAAAGTAGATCAGAGTATAGCAAGGTTAGTAACTAGGAGCTTGAAAAATAGGGGAGTGTTTTTACTACAGGCATATGAAGATATTAATTTTTTCCAAGTCCTTAAAAATTATGTTAAGTTTTTACTACTAAAGCCATATGCCCATTCAATAGGAATTGATAGATTGATGGCACATTTGTACTTAAGGATACAGGGGCTTACTTGTTTATACGTTTCAAAGCATAACCTGAAGAGTAGGATGGAATTCTCACCGAGTCATTTTCACGGAAAAATGATTGAGAGTTATTTTATAAAATGAAGTACTTGGCAATCATTCCTGCCCGTGCTGGAAGTAAGGGAATACCAAACAAAAACTCAAAGCTACTGAATGGAATTCCGCTTATTGCTTACACTTTAAAGGCTGCTTTAGGTTCGAAAGTTGATAAAGTTGTTGTTTCAACGGATAGTAAAGAAGTAGAGATAATATCGCAGGAGTACGGGGTAGAGGTGGTCAAGCGTCCTTCGGAGCTCGCCACGGACACGTCTCCAACCATTGATGCTATTAAATATACGGTATCTCAGGTATCGGAAGGGTATGATGCAGTAGTTGTTCTACAGCCAACATCCCCCCTAAGAACCTCACAGCACATAGATGAAGCTCTGAAAATTTTTGATGAAAATGAAGCGGACTCTCTCGTAAGCGTTGTAGAAGTTCCGCACAATATGGCTCCTGAAAAGTTAATGAAATTACAGGACGGAGAGTTAGTTGGAGGTGAAAAACTAATTCGAAGACAAGAGCTTCCTCAGTATTATGCACGTAATGGTGCAGCTATTTATATAACAAAAATAAATAGAGTAAGTGAGTATATTTTAGGAGGAAAAATTCTTCCTTATATTATGAATAAAAAAGAGAGCTTTGATATCGATGATATTCAAGATTGGGAAATAGTGGAGAAGTTATTATCATGAGTAAAAAACTACACATTGGAGCAGGGCATGACTTAAAACAGGGGTGGATAAATCACGATGTGGCACCTTTACCGGGAATAGATACGGTTCATGACCTTAATGTTTTTCCTTGGCCATGGGAGGATGGTTCTATCTCAGAAGTCTATATGAAGGATGTTTTAGAGCATTTGCCCAATACAATCCAAGTTATGGAGGAACTCCACCGAGTTATGGAGCCAGGTGGAAAGTTATATATTGCCGTACCTTATTGGAATAGTTATGAAGCAACTACGGATCCGACCCATGTAGCTCAATTTAATGAATTTACATTTGAATTTTTTGATCCAACCCATAGTAGATGTAAAAATAGGCCATATTACTCAACAGCTAGATTTGAAATAAAAAAACAAGGTTTTGGAGTTAGTTTTTTGAGACCATATATTCAATTGCCATTAATAAGTCATTATTTCGTAATCTATAACCCAGTAGGAAAATGGCTTATTGGTTTTCTTGCTTCAATATTTAACAATATAATCACAGGATTAGAGCTGCATCTTGAAAAAAAATAAACTTTTAATTCCGATTTTCATGGGAATGAGTTATCGAAATTTTATCCAGTCAGGCTTGTTTAAAACTTTAGAAAAAGATTTTGATATTACGTATTTAACGGTAGCTAACTCTGCGATTGAGAAGCTTCTAGTAGAGAGAGGGTTGACGGTTAGTTACTTGCATAGAGTTTTTTTCAATAAAGTGTTTGCACGCTTCCTGTCCCCGTTTGAGTTGATTCAGTATTATGTTTTTTATATGAGGTCTCAAACAGAGACCATGCATAAATATATAAAAAGAGATAAAAAAAACAAAAATTTTTATTTTTTTTGGTGGATTGCAAAAGCTTTGAATTATGTCTTCAAAGATTTTTCTAAAGTTCAGAAACTGTATAAGTACTTTATATCCAGAAGGCAGAGAAAGAACCTTAGAGATTATGATCAAATACTTCTTCTTTCTACAGATAATGTCTTCGATAAAGCATTGTTAGTAGGGGCGAAAGGGAAGATTAAAACATCAGTTATTGTGCACAGTTGGGATAATTTGCCTGCAAGAGGATTCCTGGCGACAAAGCCAGACAACATAATGGTGTGGAATGATATTATGGTAGAGCAGGTAAAAAGTCTTCATGGGATTGAGAAGAGCTCTTGTACTGTCATTGGTGTTCCGCAGTATCACTATTATAAAGAGTTTGCAAATCAAGTCACTTTCGAGAGTTTTATAGGGAGCTACGGAATTCCTTTGGGAGAAAAGGTAATTGCATATACATGTTCTGCTCAGAGAGTATTCCCTGATGAAGAGGAGTTTATTGAAGAGCTGATAGAATTTACCCATAAACATAACCATTATTTAATAATCAGACTCCACCCAACAGAGCGGCAATATTATGTCGAAAAATTTAGTAATAGAGCTAAATTGATACTTGACATCCCACCGGGACAATTTGCGGCGACAATTACAAACAATGTAAAAGACTCTGATGAAGATATCTTGAAATTTATTGCTCTTATGAAATATTCAAATGTTGTTGTTAATCTTGCATCAACTATAAGTTTAGATGCTATGTTGTTTAATACACCTGTTGTTTGTCCCGCCTATAACCCCAGAAATGAATTCTCAGGAGCTTGGAATAATGCCAAGGATTGGTATAATAGTTCTCACTTTAATATTATTACAAAGATGAATGCTGTGAAGCTTGCTTCTAGTAAGCAGGAGCTTTTTAAGTCTCTTAATAATTATTTGGAAAATCCTCGTCTAGATGAGATGGAGAGAAAGACAATCATGGAGATATTGGCTCCCGTAGATATTGATACACCAGAGAGAATTTCGATAGGAGTTAAACTGTGAGAAAAATTTTAATTTCTGGCTACACAGGGCTTGGTAACTTCATTCTAAAAACACCTTTAATTGCTGCGATCAAGACACATTATCCTGATTGTGAGATTGATATTATTGCTGGCAATGATTATGGGACTGAATACTTATTGGGAAATAGTCCTTTGATACGAAAAACGCACGTACTTAAGCAGAGTAGTAGTTTGATTCAAAAAGTGAAATATTTTTGGAGGTTGCGTAAAGAGAAGTATGATTATATTTTTCTCCCATTCGATGCATCAGGGAAAATGCTTTTTTTTGGTTCTTATATGGCCAAGATAAAAAAGAGAGTAGTCCATACACTGTTAAGAAATAAACTGAAAACACTGTTTTACTTATTGTCACCGGCAAGTGAGGTTGTTGCTGTAATTCCAGGACGCCATGAGATCGATCTTAATCTGGATTTATTTGAAGCAGTTCATAACAAACCTTTTGAGAGAGATTACAATACGTTTGTCTCTCCGCGTTTGATCGATGGGGCCCTAGAGAAGTTTGAAGTTACGGACCCTTTTATTGTAATTCAACCAGGTGCAGCGAATGGGGCAAAAAGCGCTAAAAAGTGGAGTAATGATAAATTTGAAGATTTAATTGTTAAGACAAAAGAACTCTACCCCAGACTACAAATTGTTGCTGTTGGAGACCAGGGAGATAATGAAAATTATATAAAGCCCTTGAGGCATAAGGTCGACTTTATCAATACTGCTGGGGCAAATTCTATCGCTGAACTTGTAACGATTGTAAAAGAAGCAAAGCTTGTTATTGCTAACGACTCAGGAGTTATGCATATTGCAAA
>JBFKKF010000273.1:0-3764 GCA_041631355.1 Bacteriovoracaceae bacterium
AGTAATTAAAAAGGAGACAAAATGTCAGAAGAATCAATGCAGATGGGCAGCGATCCAGTTGCCGAAATCGTATCAGAGCAAAACATTAGTGACGCAATGGGTGAAAAGTTGCAAGCTGAGTCAGGTGTAGAAGCACCACAAGAAGAATCTCAGCAAGAAAATGCACAAAACGACAAATTCGCCGAAAAATTTGCAGCACTAAGCAGAAAAGAAAAGGAAATTAGAGCAAGACAAGCAGAAATCGATGCTAAGTATTCAGAATATGAAGCATGGAAAAAAGAACAAGAGGAATTAGCTAATCAAAAAGAGCCCGAAGTTCCACTAGAGTATAGATTAAGGAAAAACCCTATCGAGACACTAGCAGAAATGGGGCTATCATACGAAAAGCTAACAGAAATTGCTCTAAATGATGGAAAACTAGACACATTAGACCAAATGGACCTAATGAGACAGGAAATAGACTCAAAATGGGCTAAGAAATTTGAAGAAATAGAAAACAGACTTATAGAAAAAGAAAAAGCAGAAGAAGAAGCTAGATACGAGAAAGAGATACAAAATTTTAATAAGGAATTGACGAATTTTGTGAATGAAAACTCGGAGTATGAACTGATAAGAGCCAATGATGCAGTTGATCTAGTGTATAACTTAATAGAGTCACATTACGCTGAAAATCAGCAAATTTTATCTACCAAGGACGCCTGTGACGCAGTTGAGGCACACCTGGAAAGTGAAATTAAGAAACTAGCAGAGACTAATAAGCTAAAAGGTCTATTCCAAACGCAAGAAGCCCCAAAGGCTCCACAAAAACCAGCATCGCCAACGCTGTCAAATGATTTAAGTTCGCATACTTCCACAAAAGGAACTGAATCTTTAAGTGATGATGAGTCAAAGGCTATTATAGCCCAAATGCTCAAGTGGGATGATTAACACTAACCTTAAAACTTAACATAGGAGTCCAAAATGGCTTTAGATTTAACAACTTTCGCTGCGGCACTTAAGCAGCACTATACAAATGACAGAATTGAAAACATGGTTTACAGAGACAACCCTCTTTTAGCTATGCTACCAAAGTACGAGCAGTTCGGTGGTGAAAACCTTAAACTTCCAATCAAGTACGGAATCCCTCAAGGGCGTTCAGCTACTTTTAGTACTGCACAGGCTAACAAGACTAATTCTCAGTACAAGTCTTTCTTACTTACTAGAAATAAAGATTACTCTTTAGCTTCAATCGATAACGAGACTATCGAAGCTTCTAAAGGTAACGCTAACGCTTTCATCGAAGCAGCTACTTCTGAAATCGATGGAGCTATCGAAAGTGCTACAAGATCAATCGCAGTAGCTCTTTACGGTTCAGGATCAGGTTCAATCGGTCAAGTTCAAGCTGGTGGAACTGGTACTTCAATCACATTAGTTAACACTGAAGACGTAACTAACTTTGAAGTTGGAATGGAAATCGTTATGTCAACTACTGACGGTGGTGGATCAGTTAAGTCTGGATCTGTAACTGTTAACGGTGTAGACAGAGACGCTGGTGTTTTAACTGTTGACGCTCAAACAGCTATCGACGGTGGTACTGGATCTGCTACTAATGACTTCATCTTTGTTGAAGGTGACTATGACCTTAAAGTTAAAGGTCTTCAAGCATGGCTTCCTTCTACAGCACCTACTGCTGGTGATAACTTCTTTGGTGTAGATAGATCAGCAGACGCTACAAGATTAGCTGGTATCAGATACGACGGATCTGCTCAGCCAATTGAAGAAGCTCTTATCGATGCAGCAGCTAGAGTTGGTAGAGAAGGTGGAAAGCCTGATTACTGCTTTGTTTCTTACAGCAAATTCTCTGACTTAGAAAAAGCCCTAGGATCTAAAGTTCAGTACATCGATCACAAAGTTGGTGAGATCGGGTTTAGAGGAATTTTAATTCACGGACCAAGAGGACCAATCAGAGTTATCCCTGATCAAAACTGTCCAGAAGGAAAAGCTTTCATGCTTTCTATGAGTTTCTGGAAACTATACTCTTTAGGAAAATGTCCTAAGATCTTAGACAGTGACGGTCTTAAGATGCTAAGAGAGTCTAACGCTGACGCAGTAGAAGTACGTGTTGGTTACTACGCTCAATTAGGTTGTAGAGCTCCAGGGTTCAACGCTAACATTACATTATAGTAACAAGGCTGCCTAGCCCCGGCTAGGTAGCTCTAAATGCAGCCCCATAGGGTCTGACTAAACGGAGATAAATTTGACAATATACGGATTTTTTAAAGATAATGAATTAGTATACATAGGTCAAACTACAATGAATGTTGAAAGTAGAATTTACAAACACTTCAACAGTGCTAAAGTAGGTAGAAATCTTAACATGCTAATCATTAGAGCGATAAGAAAGTATGGAAAAGAAGTATTTAGTTGGGAAGTAATTAAAGAATGTAAAAACCAAGATGAATTAAACAATCTAGAGATTAATTTAATAAAAAAATATAAACCTAGATATAATATACAACTTGGAGGGAAAAATTCTAAATTAGCAGAATCAACTAAAAAGAAAATTTCAGAAATACAGAAAAAAAGAATAATGTGTGTTGATGATCAAATTTGTTTCTTCTCTGTTTTAGATGCTGAGAAGTATTATAAAGCAGGAAAAGGTACAATAGGTAGAGTAGCTAATAAAATTAGGAACTCATACCGAGGAAAAAAATTTGAATTTATTAACTAAATCTCAAAGATCTAATGATCGAGATTAACAAGGAGAATTATTATCGCAAATCGTAGATTTCAAAGACACCAATCATTAGAAAAAGAAATGAAAAGTATCCAAGTAGTTGTTGCTACTGACGGATCTGGAGACGTTTCTTCAATTGACGGAGTAGGAGTAGCTTCAGTTTCTCACGCAGCTAACGCATACACTGTAACTCTAGATGATAAGTATAGCAAACTAATGGGAGTTCAAGTAATTGGACCTGTTACAGCTACATGGCACTTAGACTCTCACGACGTAAGCGGAGCTAAAACTGTTGTTGTAACATCTTCAGCGGTTCAAGCATCTGGAGACATCATGATTGTTTTAGATGTTAAAAATTCTAGCGTTAAATAATAGGAGCTAACTATGCCAATGCCAATAGACGAAAAAAAACGTGGTGCAGTAGTATCCATTATCATGAAAAAATTGAAAGGCTCAAACGATTATGACTCTATGAAAGAAGAGGTCATGAAACCTAAAAAAATGGAAGACGGAGCCGAAGTAGAATACAGTGAGAATGGTTACGACTCAGCCGTTGAAGAAATGATGAGTGCTCTAGAGGCTAAAAACAGCAAAGGCTTCAAATCAGCACTAAAAGCATTTATTACACTGTGCATGAACGAACAAAATTAAATTAAAGGAGATGCCAGCCCTCGAATGAGGGCTTTCTCTCATAACAGGAGTTTATATGTCTATCACACTTGCAGATTTAAGATCACGAGCACGAGAGCGAGCAGACATGAAAAATAGCAACTTCGTAGAAGATACAGAATTAAATTATTATATAAATAGTTCTATAGCGGAACTACATGATATACTAGTTCAATCATACGGACAAGACTACTTTCTAGAAAGCACTACATTTACAACTACAGGTGGACAAGAGGAATATAACCTTAGTACCATCTTTACTAACAATGACTTTTACAAAGTTAGAGGAATCGATGCTAAATTAAATGGTGACGACTTCTTTACCCTTAAACCTTTCAACTTTAATGAGCGTAATAGATTCCAACACTTCGGAGTATGG
>JBFKKF010000274.1:0-3763 GCA_041631355.1 Bacteriovoracaceae bacterium
CCTCAAGATTTCCGCTAAAAAGATCATCTAATTCTCTATAGCCAGAGCTACAAGCAACTGCTGAAGCATAGGTTGAAATATAATCCGCATTATCATTTTGAAAATCAACTTCATCCAAAGCATCTTTTGCTTTTGTACACTTAGAAGAATTTAAGTAAAATTTTGCCTCTTGAATGGCCGATCGTACTTGCTGATCTTCTGTTTTTGCACAGGAAGCTAAATAAAAGCAAAGTAAAATAAGTACGCTATGACTCAGTAAACGCATATAGTTCTCCCAGTAATATTATGCATAAGAAATGCACTAGATAATAGCTAGAAAAAACGTTCAATAACCGACTATTTCGATGCGACAAATTTAATTAATTTATCAATTCCCTCTCTAAATGGGGCCAGGTCCATTGTCATACTCATTCTTGCAGAATTAGGATAGCCAAAAGCGGACCCTGGAACCAGAGCAACTCCTGTCTTTTCAAGAATATCTTCAACGATCTCCTTACTCATATCTTCATGATCTAAAGAGTCTTTATAGCGATCAAAAAATGGCATTCGAGTAAAATCTAAAAGGTAATAAAAGGCCGAAGTGGTTTGATAATAACAATGGGGCAAGTTTGCAGTTCTAAATCCCTCTCTCACAATTTGAGCAGATTCACGTAATTGTGCCTTCACAGGGTCAAAATAATCATCAAGTTCATCAAAGTTAAACTCTATTAATGCCCTTTGTACTAAACTACTTGGTCCTGATGTAGTTTGGGACTGAATTTTTGCCATGGCGTTAGTAAGTTTTCGATCAGCGATACAATAACCTATTCTAAGCCCCGTAGATGCAAAAGATTTAGAAATTCCATCAATAATAACTGTTCTTTCAAGAAGTGTTGGATCGTATTGATAGAAATAGCTTGGCCTAGGATCAAAGTAGTAAATCTCACTATAGAGCTCGTCACTAATGACGATTAGTTCTTCATTTTCTTTAAGAAAATCACTAAAGCTTTTCATCCATTTATCTGAGTAGTGAATACCTGCCGGATTATTTGGACTATTAATAATAATTGCTTTTGTCCTTGAGCTAACGGCTTTGGTAAATTCCTCCATATGAGGAGTATAGGCATCAAAGGCATGAGATTTGGCCACAATAGGGACTCCTCCCCAAAACTTTATCATTTCAGGATATGATACCCAATAAGGTGTAAGGATAATGACTTCATCCCCAGGGTTTAAAAGCGCTCCTAAAACATTATAAATAGAGTGTTTAGAACCATTACTAATAATACAATCCATTTGGGCGGGAGAACTTGAAAACTCAATTCCTCTTCTTTTTTCATGATAGGATAAAAATTTATCTCTTAGCTCCGACATCCCACTAATAGGACTATATTGATAACTTTTTAAAAAATTTAGTTGCTTACCCAGGCTTTCAATAAAACTACTAGATGGCTTAAACGTTAACTGCCCTCCCGTCATATTATAAACATGCTTACCTTGCTGGATCATTTTGTTAATTTTTTCATTAACCTTTAAAGTAACACTCGTCTTTGTATCTTTAACTCTTGAACTTAAGATCATCTATTTCCTCTTCATTAATGCATCATAAATCACTGATGGTACAAAATTTTTAATTTCTCCCCCATGATTGTAAATTTCTTTCACAAGGGAAGATGAAATATAATATAAATTCTCCCCAGTCATTAGAAAAACTGTTTCAGCACTCTCATTTAATCTTCTATTCATTGAAGCCATTTGAAATTCGATTTCGAAATCACCAGTTGGTCTCAATCCTCTTACTATAGCTGAAATATTGTGTTTACCTAGGTAGTCAACGATAAGTCCATCCCAAGTATCAATACTGACTCTAGGATCATCTTTAAAAACTTGCTCTAATAAGTCTTTTCTTTCATCCTTATCCATTAGATTCTTTTTACTAGGAGAAACAGCAATAACAATCACAAGCTCATCAAAAATTTTTAAGGCCCTCTTTAGTATATCTAAATGGCCATTAGTAAATGGATCAAACGAACCTGCATACAAAGCTTTTCTTTTCATATTTATCCCTTCTATGGACTGTTTAGCTTTATTATATATCAATATTACAAATCATAAATGAGAAAATAGTTAGTTCCCTGCTTAAATACTTTCTGAGGTTCCCTAAACTTTACCTGGAAGTCTTCGATGGGCATGGTTTTTTGAGAACAGGCTTCTATTACTAGTTGCCCCTTAACCACCTTTTCTGAAATCAGATGAATAAACTGCTGATAGAGTTCTAACTTTTCATAAGGAGGATCAAAAAATAGGAAATAATTTCTATCAGGATTAAACTCGTAGGACTTTAACCAACTAGCAAAGTCTTTTTTAACTAAGTCTATTTTTTCTCCTAAATTGTAACGTTGCCTAAACTCATGACAGTTATTTTTTAAGTTTTGAAAAGATCTGCCGTTATTTTCAATAAAAGTAACACTCTCGGCCCCTCTGGATAGAGCCTCTAGGCCGATAGAGCCTGAACCCGCGCAAATATCTATAAAGATATATCCCGAAAAATCTTGTATCGAATCAAAGAGCCGACGTTTTAACATCACCGATGTCGGTCTCGTGGAAAAACCTTTTGGAGAGATAAGACTAAAGCCCCTAGCAAATCCTCCTAGGATTTTAATGGTCATTTGATAGACTAGGCAGCTTTTGAATTAGAGTTGGCATCCATAGGAATTGAAAACTTCATCCCGCCCTCAAGTAGGATCTCAAAGCTATCCTCACTAACTTTTAATTCAACAACTTTACCGCCTACGTTAAATGACATATCAAGGCTCATTTCTCCTTCAACTGTAAAGTTCATTTTAGAGTGACCAAATGATGGATTATTTTTCATATTTGCTACCTTTGTTTCTTGTGGTGTAGAGACTGGTTTTAAGTGATGAACTTCATCGTCATGTGCCTGAACGTGATTTCCTGTAACTTCCTCCACTGGCATTTCTGCTAATTCTTGCGCAACTTCATTCATCTCTGTATCGACTTCTACTTTATTTTCGTGTTGGACTTCATCTAAATCAGGACTATCCTCTTGAACTACAACTTCCTCTGGCTCTGCAACAGGCTCTTCTTGCTGTGCAACAGGCTCTTCTTCTTGCGGTGCTTCTTCTGCCATTTCCATCACAGGCGCTTCCTCTTTTGCAACAGGCTCCGTTACCTCTGGCCCTTCTTGCTCATGCTCTGGTTTAGGAGCGGCCTTGGCTTCAGTATCCACCTCTTCGGTAAATTCTTGCTCCAGAGTTTCAATTTCATTCATGATATCTGCTAACTCTTCGTCATTAAAGCCCTTGTCCATTGCGTACTCCTCTAAATAAATAGCGTTTAAGAAGATTTCCTTCTACAAATTATTAAAGCTAGATCTTTATCGACATATTGCAACACAATTTAAAGCCTTTCTCACCAGGGGAAATTTTTTCTTTTTTTACTGACAAACTACCTTCAAGAATATAAAACTGACTCTCACAAAAATCACATAAACAATTAATTTTATTTAACTTTTGAGAGAGTTTAAGTTTGGATAAAAAGAAGTTTTACGCTAATAATTGGTTTGCATCTGCTCAACAAAGAGAGGATGGCACTGCTATGTCTACAAAGCAGGACTTTTTTAGCATTCAAAAAGCTCTGGCACCTTTTTACCCTAGTGAAAACTTGGAAGAAGATAACTCAATCTATAAATATTTTGTTCCGGGATGGAAGGGAGAATCTTTACTGTCTAAACAGGTCAAGGACTTCTCCCACGTTCTCAATA
>JBFKKF010000275.1:0-3750 GCA_041631355.1 Bacteriovoracaceae bacterium
AATTATCAGGGCAACTCAAAATAAAGGATTCGATAAGATAGGAAAATCCGATCTAGAGACGTGGAAAAGCAGACTCACAACAATCTTTAAAGAAATGCTTTTAGCAAAGGATAAGTACTTTCAAATCCGCTATATCGGTACTGCCGATAAAGGACGAGAAATAGTTAGAGTGCAAAGAATTGTTTCAAGAATTGATATTGTTCCCCCTAAGAGTTTACAACAAAAATCAAGCCGAAAGTATTTTCAAGAAACAATAAAACTTGCTCCTCTTTCCGTTTATCTTTCAGAGTTTAATCTTAACAAAGAGTTTGGAAGGATTGAGAAGCCATTTAAAATCACCTTAAGAGCAGCAGTGCCGATTTATAAAGAACGAAATGAGGTCTTTGGTATTGTTATTATCAATATGCTCTACAATAGAATTTTCCAAGATATTAATGGTGATAATATTGCAGGTGTGGATGAATTTATACTCAGTGATTCCAAAGGGCAAGTTCTTCTCAATTCCAATGCCGCCACTAATATTTTAGACAAAGATGGCAATAGCAAACTTATTTCAGATTATTTACCTCGAGAAATTGAGGATCAACTGGTAGGAGCATCCAAAACAAAAGTGCTAGAAGATGATAAGTATATCTATATTGCCTCAAAGCTATATTATAATGAGTATGAACCGGGCCAGTTCTTAGGTATTTTATATAAATTTAATAAGACCACTCTGCTTATTCCCGTATATCAAAATCTTGAACTAAAGGCCTTAGTCGTACTAGTTCTGCTTCTTTCTCTCATTCTTGTTTCATACTTTTTTACCCATCAATTAGTAAGCCCTATAGTAAAATTAAGAAGACTCACTGATGATATACAAGCAGGAAGGTCACCTGATATCGATGAAGAATCTTTTCAAACTAATGATGAAATAGCACAACTAACAAAAACTTTATTTAAGTTATCTTCTGAAATTATCCAAAAAAACTATATTTTAGAATTTCAAAAGAAGGCACTGGATGCCTCTACTATTGTCACTGAAACCGATCCTTACGGAGTTGTCACATATGTGAATGATAAGTTTTGTGAAATTTCAGGCTATTCCAGAGAAGAGATTATTGGAAAAAAACAAAATATTATAAGTTCAGGCTACCACTCCAAAGATTTTTTCGACGAGCTATGGGAGACGATTATCGCAGGAAAAATCTGGAAGGGTGAGATTAAGAACAAAGCTAAAACTGGTAACTATTACTGGATCGATATTACCATCGTTCCTTTTAAAAATGATAAGGGAGTAATTGAAAAATTCATCTCTATTCAAAAAGATATTACTGATAAGAAACAACAGATGGAAGCAAAATCCAGATTTCTCTCCACCATGAGTCATGAAATTAGAACCCCTTTAAATGGAATCCTTGGAATGATTTCCTTTCTTAGAGATGAAAAATTATCTAAAGAAGGAAAAGAACACCTTCAAACAATAAGAGATAGTGGAGACACCCTGCTTTATATTATTAATGATATTCTTGATTACTCTAAAATGGAAGCGGGACAACTCTCACTTGAAAGAATCACTTTTAACCCTGTATCGGTTATTAAAGATATTAAAGTTCTATTAACTCCCAATATTAAGAGCAAAAGCTTAACTGTAAATATAAGTGCTAGCGAAAATTTTCCTGCTTGGGTCGAAGGTGATGCCACCAGATTTAGACAAGTCATCACAAACCTCCTAGGAAATGCCATTAAGTTTACTCACGAAGGAAGTATTGATATTTCAGCGAAAGTAAAAAAGATCAAAGGAAAAGTTTATACCCTACAATTTGATGTTAAGGACTCTGGAATTGGTATATCGAAATCCGCTCAAGGGAAACTTTTTAAGTCGTTTTCTCAAGCTGATAAAGCAACTACGAGAAAATATGGGGGAACAGGACTCGGCCTCGTTATTTGCAAAGGAATATGTAAGGCCATGGGTGGAAATATTTGGGTAGAGAGTGAGCTAGGGCAAGGAGCAACCTTCTCTTTTACCTTACAACTCAGAAAATCTGATGAAAAAAGAAAAGTCAGTGAAGATGATAGTAAACTGTTAACAGGTGATCTTGCCAAGGTAAAGCCCCTAGAGATCCTAGTGGCCGATGATAATCCCATTAACCAAAATGTTGCCAAAATATACTTACAAAAACTAGGCTACACTCCTGATATTGTATCCGACGGATCAGAAGTATATGAAGCCATCAAGAAAAAGCATTACGATGTAATTTTTATGGACAGTCATATGCCAGAAATGGATGGACACGAGGTCACCGAAAAATTAAGAAATGTACTTGCCCCTGACGATCAACCTTGGATTATAGCTTTTACCGCCAGTGCTGATCTAGAAGAACGAGAAAAATGTCTTCAATCTGGCATGAACGATTTTATCTCCAAGCCAGTTAATTTAAAGTCCATCGCAAAGGTTCTATTCAACGTAGAACCAGACAAGACTAATCAGAACTTTAAAACTATATCCTAAGCGACTACATCCATCCCTTCAACATAAACCACCAATAGAGTCTTGGAAGGCCGTATTTTTTTAAAAGATACAATAAGAAACTCTCCTTAGATTGGTCCCAAGGAAAAGTCTCTACTGGTTTTCCATCGTAGTCAAACTCTGCAAGAATTAGTTTTCCTCTGCCTGTCACAATTGGACACGAAGCATAGCCATTATATTTTGCATCTAAGCTTCTTCCTTCAATCAATCTAATTAAATTATGTACAAGAACTGGGATTTCTTTTCTTATCGATGCCCCGGTCTTTGCGGTAGGTAGGGAGCTAGCATCTCCAAGTCCAAAGATATTAGGATATCTATTATGTTGCAGAGTATACTTATCTACATCAACCCAACCATCATTATTGGCCAAAGCAGATGTCTTTATAAAATCTGGAGCACTCATAGGAGGAACCACATGGATCATAGTATAGTGCTTTTCAACGACTTCGTTTGTATCTAGATTCCTAAAGTAAGCTATTTTATTAGCGCCATCAATTTTTTCTAAATTAAGCCTATAGTGTGTAGAAATACGTCTTTCTTTAATAATTTTTTCTAATGCTTCTCTGTACTTTGTCACTCCAAAGATACGTTCTCCAGCAGATACAAATTCAACGTCGACATCTTCCCGTACACCGTTTTTACGAAAATACTCCTCTGCTAGGTACATAATTTTTTGGGGGGCACCACCACATTTGATAGGGGTATTAGGAAAGGTAAATAAGGCACTTCCCTTCTTTGTATTCTGTATACTCTCCCAGGTTTTATCTACATATTCATAATCATAGTTTGAACAAACTCCATCCTTACCAATCGAGCTTTGAAGACCTTTGATTCTATTCCAATCAATTTGGATCCCAGGAGCAATAATAAGGTAATCATAATAAACCTCAGCTCCAGAAGCTGTTACTATTTTATTCGTATCTAGTTTGAAGCCTACAACTTTATCCTGAATCCAATTGACATTTTTAGGTATCAATTTCGCCGTTTTCTTTTTGGTCACTTTCTTATCTAAAATTCCTCCCCCGGCCAAGGTCCATAAGGGTTGGTAGTAATGAACACTTGATGGCTCAATTAGAGAAATATTAATATCTTTAAGCTTTCTTCGCAGATAAGCCGCAGTACTAATTCCAGCAGTACCTCCCCCAACTATAACAACTCTTAGCATTGTTTCCCCACTATTTCCTTGTCGCATCATTTATTCTCCCTCCATTTTCATGCAGTGTGAATTAGGTAATTAATGA
>JBFKKF010000276.1:0-3720 GCA_041631355.1 Bacteriovoracaceae bacterium
GATGTTTTTTATACTTTTTACGGACTTCCTGTGACAACGTTGTTACCTCAACTGAGGGTGACAAGCATGACATCATAAAAGAAAAAATTAAGAAAATATAAATCAGTCTCAAACTATATACCTAGATTTCCAAGATCCATCACCCCTTGTTTCATCTCAGGGACGTCTTTATAAATATGAGTTGCAGACTTAACATAACGGTAGGTCCTTTCCTTGCAATTATCTAGTGGTACATTATCAAGTTTTCTTTTTGTACAGTCGCTCCATAAGTTATATCTCAAAAGAGATAAAGTATTAGGTTGTCCCTCCGGTTTCGCTACGAAAAAACCTTTAGAGTGAAGATACGGAACGTCACCCTGCTTTATCTCAGAGTTAAAGTTCTCAACTCCGGTCTTTACGTTTTTGTGAATTTTCACAGTTCTCACTACATATTTTGATTTTCTTGAGTCCAAGATATTTCTATCTGCTTCACGACAGTTAGGCTTTGCCTGTTCGCAACAATAAATAGAAAGTCCTTTCTCCAAAGTATAAGTAGCAAAAGGCCAAACTGAGATATTAGTGAGGTCCTCTCTCGATCTTATTTCTTGAGGTGATTGTGCCTGAGTGCAATATGATACATACGTGCTTATCCATGTCACTGGGCCATCTGCACCACGTATTTCTCTGACAATTTTAAAGGATGTGAACTTATTCTCAGACGCCTCTCTCTCATTTAAATCCTCGTCAGAAATCTCCGCTTGTAGAGGTCTTACAATATTACTCCCAGAGGCCGTATAGAGTAAGTACTCATCCAAGTCTTCCTTAAATAAGTTTTCCATTGATCTAGAATAGACCTTAAAGTCAACTAGTAACTCATCCTTGACTCTCAGTTTCTTTGTAACTTCTCTCTTATTACTTGATATCATACTAGATAATTGGGTCATTCCGTAAAAGACAACTCCCATGACAGCGACAGCTATCAATATTTCTAACAATGAAAATCCATTTTCTTTATTTGAATTCACTTTTAATCCTCTAATACCTTCAAACTAAACTTCGAATAAGAGGTTAATTCGGAAATCAGTGATAACTTGGCCACAAAATTATCTTTTGTGACAATATCCAAAAGCTCACCTCTAGATAAGTATTTATACTCAAAATCACATCTACTTTGGATTCTAAATAATCGCTTCCGAGAGCTATAACATAAGCTTTTACTCTTTTTCTTCAAGCTCTCTGAGATGAACTCTTCTAGCTCTTCCTCAATGGCTTCAGTTGCCTCAGCTAAAGCTCCCTTATCACCCTCATCCTCTTTTTTATTTTCTGGAGCAAAAATGAACTGTCCATATTTTCCTCCCCCCAACTTGGTACTAATATAACTTGTTCTTTTAAAAGACTCATTAACCTCATCTGGATCTGTAAAATAATCTTTATATTTATTTGCAAGCACAACTTTTGAATTCTGATCTAGAGCTACCCACACAGGTAATTCACTTCCTTCGAAGGAGGGATATGCTTTATCACTTGCATGAGGAGATGTAATTAACATCGCCTTTATCCAACCTAGAGTTGTGGTTGGAGGGTAAAATATCCCCCCCTCGCTTTTACAAATCTGATACCCATTCTCAAATTTTTTCGACTTAGCATTTGAGATAAAAACATCAAATGGGTATCTCTTTTTTCTACACTGAAACGAAAGCCTCACACTATCCCCCAGCGGAGCGATGCTATTTTTAAATGCTAAGCCTCGGTACTTGATATTATTGAAAAGAAGTCCTCTTTTAATTAATGTTTCTCCCTCTTCAACTTCATCATTAAACTCAGTATTAATTTTGTACTTATTAACATGAAGGATTGAAGACTGGTTATAATATAATGCCCACCCTTCATTATCTAAATTCGCAACTGGTCCCGGAGCATAAATATCCCCACGACTGTCAGTTTTTAACCCTACCCAAAAGTCTCTATTTGTTAAGAGTGTACGATCTCCTGAATTAGTATTTTCTGAGTTATTCAAAGCTGTTTTTATTTGATTATAACCAATTGGCGCTAAGAAAGTCCCTTGTTTCGCAAGATTGTAAATTGCTGTTACATTTCTACCTAACTGGCGCTGCAAGCTTGGACCTAGCGGACTTATTCCTTCCTCTGCAAATAAATTTGATCTTGACTTAAACTTTTCTAATAGCAGACTAGCGAAGTACTCGAAGTCTCTTGGATGATCCGGTTTGTTTATGGCATTTAAATCAAATTGCTGCTGTTGAAACAATTTAGTTATTGCTGAAACTTCCAATAGTTCTCGAGAGGTTTCAAAACACTTAACATTCCCAGAGTCATAAGGAACCTTAACCAGTGATGCCGTTATATTATTATAGTTTCGATTACTAATTGAAATATCTTTAGCAAGAAAATGTGCACCATAATTAAAACACATTACTGGTTTTTGAACCCCACAACTACTAGCATAATAGCGAGGAGTTTGACTTTCACTCTCTCCTAGTTTCATTGAAACACAAGAGTTTGGCGCCAAACTGCCTAGTTGCTCAGAGACTTCTAAGTGTGAACCCTTATTAACATTCTCATGAACTACGCACTCAGGGATACTGGCATCCAAAGGTTCTGTCGGTGCGTTTTGCATAGGTCCGAAAGTTGCAAGACCAATCCTTGCACACCCTTTCATATAGCAAGCTGTACAGGCAACTGGTGCCCCAGATAAAACCTCAGTAACCACCTCATCATCTGCCTTAATTGTTTCATAAGACATCATTGGTTTGAAAGTTCCATTAGTTCCAGATGAGTTATAATTTGTATTTGCTACACATATTTGTCGACAAGAATTGTTCGCCCTATTTCTGTTATTTTTATCCTGTACTCTAAATTGAAATTGATGTTCTCCCCGAACCCTTAAAGGTATTCTCTCACTTTTCTTATTAGGAACTAGTCCTTTATCATTTACCATAAAATATTCTGGTGGAAGGTTTCTTTTATTCTCCCCTGGTAAGTATTCATCCTCTTCTGTGATTGGCTTATAAACTTTATCCACCATTTTAAACTCAACATCCATATTATTGTTTTCCGAAATAACGGCCCCTGAGTGTGAGTTTACAAATGAAATTTTAGGTGCAACCTTAACGGAAACCGCTCCTGGAAGAATATGGTTATCTCTATTATACTTAACCTGCATTAAATGGTTCATAAACTGGTAGACTCTTTGAGAGTCTTGCTTAAGCTGGGGGCAAACAAATTTTCTCTCATTACATGATGAGTAAACTAATGTTCTTCTATTAGATGTAAGGTAGCGCCCCCCAGTACTTTCTACACGCTTAATTAGCCCAGATTGAACTTGCGACTTTATTTCATTAATTGTTAGAGGAGCCAACTTATTTGAGGAGACTGAATCTTTAGAAAATCCACTGGCATTATAAATATAGTCTCCTTGACTGCTGCCAAATCCCGTACCAGTTAAGGAAAGTCTTTTATTATTCTTCAAACACTCATCAAGCTCTCCTGCCCAATAAAATCCTCTAAATATTTTTGAAGAAACTTTCTCCTCTATTTTATCGTCACGTTTATGCAGAAAGAATATTGAGTACTCAAAACCAACCGACTTTACATCATATTTTTTACCTGTTTCAGGTGAGAAGACCGAAAAAGGTTTACTGTAGATAGGGTTAGTAAAAACCGAGTTAATGCTTATTCCTATCGAGATATCAAGCTTTTGTAATTCTTGCTGAGAAATATTGC
>JBFKKF010000277.1:0-3711 GCA_041631355.1 Bacteriovoracaceae bacterium
AAATACTGGAGATAATAGTATAGCTAGAGATAGATCTATTTTATTCAGACATTCAAGTGGTGTTGGGGCGGAGATAAAAGCCTCAAGAATGTCAGGAAGTAATAACGGATCTAATCTAATTTTTAGAACTGAAACAAGTTCAGGAGTAATTGGGGATAGACTTTCTATTACAGGTTCTGGAAATGTTGGGATTGGAACTACAACCCCAGATTCTCAACTACATATTTGGGGAGCAGACCCCGTTTTAAATATCCAAAATACTAATGGCTCAGTAGGTGGAGGTGGAGTATTAAGTTTTGGTCATGATCAAGACTCGAATCAAACACCTATTGGAGAGATTAGGGGAGAGCTAGTGGATGGAAGTGCAGCAGGGCGGGGTGGAAGTGTTTCGTTCTGGACAGCGATCTCTGGTACTCTAAGTGAAAGGATGAGGCTAACAGCGGATGGTAAACTTGGGGTAGGAACGTCGAACCCATCTCAACTATTAGATGTAAATGGACATGCTAACATCTCAGGTAATTTAATTTCTTCAGGTCATTATATCGGTTATACAAATTCCTCTCAAGGGTGGAGCATTGAAGGAGGTGTTGATTCTGTTGCCACTCTAAGGTTTGATGCTGATAGAGCAAGAATCTTTTCACCTGTTGCTTCAGAGTTAATGACATTCTTGGAAAATGGAAACGTCGGGATTGGGACTGCAAGTCCTGGTGCTAAGTTTCATGTGGATGCAAGCTCTGAATCGAGTGTTTCATTCAAAATAGAGGGAAACTCTACTTCGAGTAAGCTTGAAATAGATGATGATGTGATTGTTAACAGGTTTGGTCGTGTAACGCTACAGGGACAAGCAAATAATAACTTTACCGTTCGTCCTAGTGGTAGCTCTCAAGGAGATGCTAGCTATCAAGCGTTTATTGGTTCATATAGTAATTCGGGTATGGGTGCTTTAAAACTACAGCAACCAAATAATGGCGGCTTTGGTCTTTTTGTTGAAACAGATGGAAACCCTGGCTTGGTTGTGCAAGGAGATGGAAATGTCGGTATAGGAACGACCAATCCAGAAGCAAGATTACACATAAAAGGTGGTATTGCGGATGAAGCTATTGGAGGAGTACCCTATTTGAACTTTAGAAGGTCCAACGGAACACTCGCTTCTCCTAGTAAAATTCTTCAAGGAAATTCGATAATGGAAATAACTGCTGTAGGTTATGGAGATACAGCATATCATTCTGCAAGTGCTGCGAAAATCACTTCTTTAGCCGAAGAAGATTGGTCAGATTCATCTGGAGCAGCTTCTTTAAATTTCTATACGCGGCCATCCTCATCAACGTCAGCCTCTATTCGGCGTATGAAAATAGATAGTGATGGTAACGTAGGTATTGGAACCACTGCTCCAACTGAAAAGCTTGATGTTGCAGGATGTATTAAGCATAATGCCGGAACACTAGGAACAAGTTGTTCATCTGATAGAAGATTAAAAGATAATATTGAAGACTTAAAATTCGATGGAGATATCATCGATACATTCCTAGGTCTTCGTCCGAGAACTTATGTTTATCGAAGTGATTATGATTCTACTTATTACGGATTTATCGCTCAGGAAGTTGAAGCGGTTGATGATAGTATTTTGGGTGAGAGAAATTCAGATGGCTTTATGACTGTAAATTATGAGCGGGCAAAGTGGTTGCACTTTATGGCATCCCAGGCCACGGCGAAAAAAGTTAAAGAGCAGGCAAGAGAGATTGCAAGCCTTAAAGAAGAAAATAAGCTGATAAAAAATCAAAATAAGCGTATTCAGTCCGAACTCAAGACACTCAAGGCGATGGTTAAAGAGCTGTCTGAAAAAATCAATAAATAACGCCAAGCACCTCATTTAACATTTGGTAACTTCTGTAATTTCAAAAGGATACGTCGTTGTGACTAATGATTTTACAGGTAATTCCTACAGGATTTGGCCCAAAAAACACTAATTATTGACCTTTTTGTTATCATGATTAGATACTGTTATAAGTATTTAAATTTATGGAGTGGTATGAGAGTTCAAAATTTGAAATTGAAAAGTTTGATCGCTATTTTGATAGCGGTTTCATCTGGCCCAACCTTGTTGGCAGCTAATTCAGTTTCCACTCAAATCAATAATGGAAGTTTACAAAACTCAGGGTCAAATTTTTCTGGGGACTTTGGGTTCCAAGCTAACAACTTAGTTGAAGATGTAGGAGAGGTTGTTGGAAATAAACACTTTGGTGAATTGAATATTAAGTATGACTCACTTTCGGCTGACAAAACTTTTAAAAAAGTTGATTTGGCAAGCAGGGTGAATAATGAAGAAATACTAATGTATTCACTAAAAGAGGCATTTGTAGAGTTTCGCTACTCTACTTCAGAGCTTGCCCTTGGAAGAAAAGTGGTTGACTGGTCACCGGCAGATAGTACTTGGGGACTTGGAAAAATTAATAATCGAGTGAACTTTGATTATTTTACACCAGGACAAGAAGGACTTGTTGGTGCTTTTTATAATAAAAAATATTCAACAGGGTTTAACCTGTCTATGTTTGGCTCTTTTGTTTATATTCCTGAGCAAGGGCATGGAATGCAAATTGACTCAAAAAATGGAACTGTAAGCTGTAAAACACCATGGTGTAAAGCACCGGGCTCCTCCGTAAATGTTGAAGGTAAAAATGTACCTATCTATTATGATGTGGAATACCCAGAGGTATCTGATGTTGTGTTAAGATACTCCACTGGTATTCGCGCAGGGTATGAGTATAAAAGATTTTCGACCGATGCTTTTTATATGAGAAAGCCTGAGAATGGAATTTCGATAGCAGCAGAAATAAGTGTGGAGTCTGATTTTTCACAAATTGACGTAGGAGTTACTCCACAGTTCTATTACCACGATGTTACCGGAATGAACCTTGGTTATCAGTTAAGTGATGATATAAAAATCTATGGAGCGGCTATCAGCTCTATTCCCAGTAAATACCCAGATGGTGACCAACCGTATATCGAGTATACCGGTATTAAGCCTAAGAAAATCAAAGAAGATTACTTAGGAGGGGGAATTGTCTATAGCATAGGTGTTGATAAAATTCAATTTGATTATATTGCTAGAGTAAGTGATTTCGATAGAGAAAACGAAGTGCTCGCTGAGTACCCAAGGTGGAACCAGGCACTTCACTTAGGATATGCAAAACGACTCACAAGGAAAGTTGATGTCGGGTTAGACTATAAGTTTGACATGCTCACGGAAGATCGATTAACGATGCTAAATGCGAAGTACCGCATAAGCTCAAATGTGATTGGAAGTGTAGGTGTTAACATTATTGGAACTAATCCGAACGAGAGATCGTATTGGTCGGATTATGACAATAACGATGCCGTCTATACTTCGCTAAAAGTAGTATTTTAGAATAGTATAGAAGGAAAATTATTAATGTCTTTAATTAGAAATTTTTTATTTTTAATGATTTTTACGGGATTATTTAGTTCCTGTGGTGATCTATTCATGAAAACGAAATCAGAGGAGGTTACTGGGGCCCTTCCTGGTACTTGTTCATTTGATACCCAGGCACTATCAAAAATTTTAACTGACAATATTGAAGGTGAGCTTAGATGCTTACGTAGTAATCTAAGTTTATTTATAGAAATCGTAAAAACAGATAAAAGAGGATATTTATCTAAAAAAGAATTAATTAAATATATTAAAAATAATTT
>JBFKKF010000278.1:0-3705 GCA_041631355.1 Bacteriovoracaceae bacterium
GGGGAGTATGTGTACTGTTCACGCCAACTCCCCAGTGGAGACCTTGTCACGGTTAGAAAATTTATTTTTATTTTCCGGCTTTAATGTTCCTCTAAAAGCAGTAAGACAGCAAATGACTTCAGCGATTGATTTTATTATTCAGCTGGATAAAAATAGAAGTGGACAAAGATGTGTATCGCAAATTACAGAGCTATCAAATATGGAACAAGACACGATACTTCTTCAAGATATTGGTAAGCTTGGTGATAACGGGCTTGAGTTTACCGGCCTTGTTCCAAAACGCATTAAGCGATTAATGGATGTTGGTTTATCCACTGATTTTTTTCTTGATATTTAGGCGACATTTTCCGCATTTGCGGCATGCCCATACTTCATATCAAGTCCTTTTATGTGAGCTGATAACCAAAGTTTTAAAAAAGAAAAAAAACTTTGATCAACCTCACCAGCAGCTTTCATTCTCTCTACGTGTTTAGTGAATTTTTTTAATAGATCCTGGTGGATGACCTTGTGAGACTCTAGCCCATTATAGTTGATACTTTCCATGAACTCTTCCTCTTCTTTGAAGTGCTTTACAGTATACTCGGCAAGTTCTGTGATTGTCTCGGCGTTTGATTCAAATGAATTGTTTGTCGTTGCATGATCATAAAGAGTATTCATGTATTTTAAGATTATTTTGTGTTGATCATTCATCCCATCGACATGAATATCTAGTTCATCGCTCCATTCCATTAAGGCCATAATTTCCTCCTCTTAGTTGTGAATATTTAGAATAATTGTATGATGATTTAAATTTTCAAAAACTGATTTAGCTAAGCTTTTTTGAGATATTTCTAATGAAATTTCATTAAGTTACTGTCTTGTTGAGTTAACTAAGTAGGTATCTGACATTATTTGTAAGATATTTTGCTTTGCCATAAAAATTCCTTTGGGGCAGCATAGATACTATGAGAGAGAAGACTAAACGGTCTTTACCAGGGAAGAGGGAGATTCACATGGGAAAAAATTGGTTATTTCTAACAATTTTTCTAGTTATTGCACAGGCAAATGCTAGAACAGGCCAATTAAAAGTAATTTACGGGGACGACAACCGTAACGATGTTTTTATGGTTAATGATCCCAAGCTTCTCGAGCTTGCAAAATCGACAGCTGCCATGATTCCAAGGCACTCAGTGGTAGAATATAATTCATTACAATCAGAAATTAGATCTCAAACACTACAAGAAAGTGGGGTTTGCTTAGACGAAAGGTTTTCACAACAACCCACGGCCGCCAAGTGTTCTGGGTTTTTAGTAGGGAAGAATAAGTTAATTACTGCTGGTCACTGTATGAGAAATCAATTTTCTTGTGACAATAATTTATGGGTATTTGATTACAAAGTAGATCATACTGACCAATCTGAAATTGTGGTAGATAATGAGAAAGTATATCGATGCAAAAAAATTGTATCACAGGCTCTCGACCTCGACACTGAGCTAGACTACGCTTTAATTGAACTAGAGAGAGAGGTCGTTGATAGAGAGGTTTTAAAAGTAAGCAGAAAACCACCACAAGTGGGAGATGAATTGGTCGTTATTGGACACCCATCTGGACTGCCAACTAAAATTGCCGATGACGCTCAGGTGAGATCTGTAAATAATATTTTTTTGGTGGCAAATTTAGATACATATGGTGGAAATTCTGGCTCAGCGGTCTTTAATTCCAAGTCAGGTGAAGTTATTGGAATCCTGGTTCGAGGTGAGCAAGACTATATTCTCGACAATCAAAGAAAATGCAGGGTGTCTAATGTGGTTGAGAGCTCATCTGGAAGAGGTGAGGATGTGACCCTTATTTCAAAAGTAGAAGGAATCTATATATTGCCTGAGCAACAAGAAGTTAATGACGACGATAGTGACGACAGTACTGACTCAAGTGATGACCTGAGTACTATTCCTAATGATGATCAGGTATCCATGCCTCCTGCAAAAAAAGAGACTTGGTGGCAGCGACTTATCAATTTCATTCGTAATTTATTTAAAAAATAGACTACTAAGTGAACTAGAAATAGTTGTTCCTGATTACCAAGCTGCTTTTGATGCAGTGATGAAATCGAAGTAATGCTGCAAAGCAAATTTTCTTGCATTTAGTGACGCCTGACCTTGCTTATGGTATAAGTTCTTTTCAATATTATACGAAACCTAAAGGAATAGTGAGATGACTAAATCAACGATTTATTACACTAAAACAGATGAAGCACCAGCGCTTGCCACCCAGTCACTTTTACCAATTGTAAAAGCTTTTACTAAACAAGCAGATATAAATGTTGAAACCAAAGATATTTCCTTGGCAGGTAGAATTATTGCCAATTTCCCTGAGAATTTATCCGACGATCAAAAAATAGGTGATGCCTTGGCAGAACTTGGAGAGCTTGCAAAGACTCCAGAGGCAAATATTATTAAACTTCCAAATATCTCAGCTTCAGTTCCACAATTACAAGCAGCGATTAAGGAATTACAAGAGCATGGATTTAATATTCCAAACTATCCTGAAGATGCAAAGACTGAAGAGGAAAAGCAAATAAAAGCAAAATATGCAAAAGTTTTGGGCTCAGCTGTTAATCCAGTGCTAAGGGAAGGAAATTCGGATCGAAGAGTGGCCGCACCTGTAAAAGAATTTGCTAAGAAAAACCCACATTCTATGGGGGAGTGGTCTAGTGATTCTAAGTCTCATGTTGCTTCGATGACTGAAGGGGACTTTTATGGCAGTGAGAAGTCATGGGTTGCTCCTAAGGCAACTGAGGTTGAGATTGAGCTAGTGAAAGACTCTGGTGAAAAAGAAGTTTTAAAGAAATCACTACCGCTTCTAGAGGGTGAGGTGATTGACTCATCAGTGATGAGTATCAATAGGCTTCGTGAGTACTTTAAAAAAGAGATTGCTGCAGCAAAAACTGAAGATGTACTTTTATCCCTTCATATGAAGGCCACCATGATGAAGGTCTCTGATCCCTATATTTTTGGGCAAGCTGTGGAAGTTTATTTTGCAGATGTATTTGAAAATTATAATGACTTATTCCAAGAACTAGGAGTTAATTCTTCCAATGGGCTGGGGGATGTATATTCAAAGATTTCTGGGCATGCAAAAGAAGAGGAAGTTAAGTCTGCTCTAGCTGATACCATAAAAAATAATGCCGATCTTGCCATGGTAGATTCAGATAAAGGAATCACTAATTTACACGTTCCAAGTGATGTGATTATTGATGCTTCTATGCCAGCGGCAATTAGAAACTCAGGTAAGATGTGGGGAGCTGATGGTAAGCCTTATGATACCAAAGCCTTGATTCCTGATAGAAGTTATTCTGGTGTTTATCAAGCTACTATCGATTTTTGCAAAAAACATGGGGCATTTGATGTCACCACCATGGGAAATGTCTCTAACGTGGGATTAATGGCAAAAAAAGCGGAAGAGTATGGCTCCCATGATAAGACATTTAAGATTCCGGCTAAAGGGACAGTTAATGTTGTTACTAAAGATGGCGAAATCGTTTTATCTCACCAAGTAGATGTGGGTGATATTTGGAGAATGTGCCAAACTAAAGATGAACCGATTAAAGACTGGGTAAAGCTCGGTGTTAATAGGGCCAAAGCAACTGGAAATCCAGCAGTTTTTTGGTTGGATAAAAATAGAGCTCATGATGCTAATCTTATTGAAAAGGTAAATAAGTATCTACCA
>JBFKKF010000279.1:0-3705 GCA_041631355.1 Bacteriovoracaceae bacterium
ATCTAGCATTGTGCCAAAACCATTTTTAATATTTTTATCACACCAAGAGATAGGAAATATTTTGGTAATATCAAATAGTCGAAATAAAATAAAACTTGAGAGAAGGGAAAGGTAATCGGTAGCAGGGAAGACAAATAACCATGTGGTTAGCATACCTAGAACTTCATCAATTACTATCCAACTAGGATCTGAAACTTCGAATTTATTTTGTATATAATGGGCACTAAAAGAGCTTATTATTAACAAGGTAAATACAATAATGAGTAGCATTGTAAAAGATGTATTTAAGTACTTAAGTAATAAAATAAGTGGGATTGTTGCAAGACTTCCGAAGGTGCCAGGAGCCTTTGGAAGATTGCCAACTCCAAAGAAACTTAAAAAAAATATATGACACTTATCGCCTAGGGTAAACCTTTGATCTTTCATTATTAATAGGTTAACTTTCAATATCTTAAAAGAGAAGGAAAATGATGGATCGTCCACAATATTTGGATAGTTATAATTTTAACTGGGAAACCATGGATATAATGGCCAGTGGTAAGTCATCATTGGATGCTAAGAATTATTTGGCAAATTTTAAAAATAGAGATGAAGCAGATAAATTTTTAAAGGCCTATGGTTATGATCTATCCGATCCCATCCAGAGTGCTGAAATGTTTGGTAACTTTCAAGAAGCAATTCAGTTTATAAAAAAATACTTTTTACTCGAGGGAAATTCTGAGGGCCTTGACCTTAAAATTCCTAATGTATTTTATACTGTGACTGATGTGTCCGATTTATTACTTTTAGCGACAGGGCATAGCACGGAATTCGAGATAACAGATGAAGAACGCATATGGGCCAGTATACTTTTGAAGGTGATGCATACAATCCTACACTTGGATAAGGATTTAAGGTATAGATACTTTACAACTATTCAAACACAGATCTTTGATAGATTTTACAAGTTTATTACACGGGTTGATGACCAGCTCTATATGAAAACAGACTATGATAATGTGAAAATCCCTTTGGTGGAATTTGAGACTAAGTCTAAAAAAACAAGGGAAAGCATTATTATAAAATTATTACATAAGAAAGAGAATGTAGCGGAAGAGCTATTCGATCGAATTGGAATAAGGTTTGTTGCAAAGAATAAGATAGACTGCTTACGGGTTTTAAAATTTCTGGATAGGAACTATATAATCAGTGTAAATAACATTAAGCCATCTCGTTCTCAAAACTCCTTGGTTGATTTAGAGAAATTTAAAGTAGAGTATGCAAAAATTCTTAAAGACGGAATTAGAACCAAGATGGATGAAGAAAGCTTTGCCAAAAAACTTGAAGAACTAGCGAGCAGTTGTTCCTTTGATGAACAAGCTTATAAAAATAATCAGCACACTTCTAATGTATATAAAGCAATTCATTTTACGTGTAGGCAATTGATTAAATACACGAATCCCTTTTATATGAAGTTTAGGGACATTAGGGAGTTTGCTAAATCCAATGATAAGGATAGTGAGTTAACTAAGAAGTTACTTGATTTAGACACAAGCTCTATAGCGAGGGAAATTAAATTCTTTTATCCTTTTGAAGTTCAAATCACCGATGAAAAAAGTCATAAAGAAAATACTGTAGGTGATGCCTCTCATGAAGAATATAAAAAGCAACAACTCCAATCCGCAATGAAAAGACTTTTCAAAGAGCTTTGTGACATCAAAGGAATGAAAATTTAGGCTTTGTTCTCGATATAAAACAGCATTCTTTCGTTTATCATTTCAGGAAAATCCACTTGCGGGACATGACTACCTTCATGAATTAGATACAAGGTGGAATTAGGCATTTTTTCGAGCATAAGTCGTTGCAAATAATTTGGAATAACCTTGTCTCGATTCCCCCCAACTATAAGTGTTGGTGTTTTTAAATTGTGTATAGAAGCCAGTATATCGTGTTCTTGCATTTGTCCGATTAAATGAAAAAAGAGTTTTGGACCAAGTTGTCCTAGCTTGTTTAAGTAGATATCAATAAACTCATCATTAACTTGCTCCATATTAAAGCCACCGTAATGAATGAGTTTTTTTATTAGTGGGTTCCATCCGCCGTATTTCCAGAAGGCATTTATTTCATCTGGAAACTTTTCTATTATCTTCAAAAAAATTGGTTGCATTGGGCCACTAAGGTGGGTGTTCATCATAATATTATGAACGGGAATAATTGTTCCTGATATAAGAATCATTTGTTCAAGATACTGAGGGTAGAGTTTTGCAAACTCAAGGCAGACATTTACTCCCATAGAGTGTCCAAGAAAAATAGACTTCTCAATGTGGAGAAAGTCTAGAAGCTCTTTTAAGTCAGATGCAATTTGGCAGAAGGTGACTTTATCAAGTTCGTGCCCCCCTGAAGACTGATAATGTCCTCTATAATCATGTAGGAGAATAGGAAATCCAAGTTGATCAAAAAAATCAATTTGTTTGGACCAGTGGTAGTTACTACAGACGAGTCCATAATTAAATACGAGTACGGGGCTTTCAGGAGCTTTGTCCCCGAAGTTTGTGGTAAAGAATATTTGTTCAACATCAGAGGTCTTAAAGAAGTTATTAAAGCTATTTTTCATAGTTGATTATTAAGCCTCTCTATAATATCTAATATCGGTGAATTTTCTTGCTTTAACTCGTCTAGTCTTCTTAACAGTAATTGTTTTTTTGTTTCAATATTAGAATGTTCAAAATGGATGATTTTAAGCTTTGTGTGACTAAATGAAATCAAATCATTTGAGCGAAGTTTTTTCTTCCCGGTGGATTTTTTGTTGTTTACATGTATATATTCCCAATCCACATGAAAACTTATAAAAAGTTCATTGTTCTCAATTTCCAAGGCCAGAAAACTTTCAGGGATATTTTCTGTTGGTAGGTAGATATCAGAGAAGATATTTGATCCCAATACAAGGTAGTCCTTATGGAAAGCATAAGTACCTTTTCTTAAACTATCTTTTGTTTCCAGTATTTCGATTTTAATCATAGATATATATTATAATAAATTTATTGGTCTAGATAGTTGATGAAATTTTTGTATCATCAATAAGGTCAATGAGGTAGTTGTTGAGAATTTCAGGATGAGTCTCAGTGAGCTTATTTAAATCCCGAGTAACTTTCTCGTAAATTTGATAATGGCTAAAAATATTAGCAAACTTAAAAGGACTACTGTGCCCTGACTGGTCATTGCCAAATAGGTCTCCTTGCCCACGGTTTTTGAGATCGGCTTCTGAAATTTCAAATCCATCGAGTGTTTTCTCAATTATTTTTAACCTTTGCATTGCGTCTGGGGAAGTGCTTTTGTCTGTAATTAGAAAACAAAATCCTGCTTTATCACCTCTACCGACCCGCCCACGTAACTGATGAAGTGAACTCATACCAAAACGCTCAGGGTTATAAATCGAGATGACTGTAGAGTTGATTATATTAATACCAACTTCAATTACAGTGGTAGAAATCAAGATATCAATCTCTTTTGCTTTAAACCGTTTCATTACATCTTGTTTTTGGTCGGATTTGAGCTGGCCATGCAGAACGCTGATTTTTAATTCTGGAAAGTATTTTTTATATACAAGTTCATGCTCATTAACATTTTTTAAGTTTAGCGTCTCTGATTCTTCAATGGCAGGTACAACAATATAAACTTGTTCACCAAGCTCAACTCTCGTTTTTATAAAGCTCAAGTACTTATCAT
>JBFKKF010000280.1:0-3693 GCA_041631355.1 Bacteriovoracaceae bacterium
ATTAATACTACCTACAATACGTTTACCTTCTTCAATGCTTTGAGTTCTATAAAGCATTCCCAACCAAAAAAATGGTTTAGAATAAAGGCATACCTTATGCTCATTCTCACTGAGGTGACGAAATTCTTGTTCTGATACTTTGTTATAGTATTGTTTGCAAAATATCCGATACTCTTCTTGATTCAGATGTAATAATTCTGAATTTAAATATTTTAGCATACTATTTAGGTCATTTACCTGAGAATTACTAGGTTGAAGCTCTAGCTCCCGAAAGTGAAATTCCCATTTATTTTTCCTAAGTTCAAATCTTTTTTTTAAGTTCTGAGAATCAGCAAAAAGCATTCTCAAGATATAAACTTGTTTGACATATAGACTTGTCTTCACCTTTTGGTTAATTAATTTACATAATATCGGATCTCTTCTTAACTCTAAAGGATTGATGCATTTACTCACCAAACCGATATCTTCCTCGAAGTATAAGTTTAACTCACCTAGTAATGGAAATATTTTACGATATATTTGATATCGTTTTTTGTATTTCTTTGCTTCTAAGTTGGATGTTACCAATAAGCTACAATCGATATCACTAATACCAAAGGTGATATTGTTAAAGGAAAGACTTCCTCGATACCAAAATCTCACATTAGAAAATGAAACTCGCTCTATGATGTTAAAAGCAAATCTATAGATATAAACTGAGAGTGTATTTTGTAAAATTAGACTCATTACGTATTATTTGAGATTAGCTTGATTGGACGAATAAATGTCTGACAAAATATTTGGTTTTTATAATATATTTTAATTGGCACATGTTTTTCAAGTGTTACTATCCTATCAAGTTCATCTCTACTTTCTAATCCAAAGTTTAGTTTTCCCCATATAATATAATCTTTAGTACTTGCATACAGAACATCTATATAAGGGTTCAAAATCGTTATTCCCTTAGTATCTTCCCAGTTTCTAAAATGAATTTTTATCATCGATTCATCATACATATCTACAACGACTCTGGCGGAACATCCAACCCAGGTCTCCATTTCTTTAAACATCTTATTAATTTCATCTCTTTTGAAATTGGTATCATTGAAAGCAATCTTGGTTTGATTGAAACTGTCAACTACTACTATTGCTAGCATGGTAAGGAAAATAATTAAGTATAACTTATGCTTCATAATTGGTTTTTTTTCCGTAATAATGATTAAATTATAAACAGAACTTCTTTGTAGAGCAATGACGAATATATTCGATTTCAAATCAATTTCTGACCGTAATAAAATGATTCTCATATCGTGCATAACCATAGTGCTTATGTTTCCAGTTTTATTTGGTGGCCCAATTTTTGATGATCACACTCTAATTTTTGGAGATGCAGGACTTATTCAGTCCCCTTCCGGTTTTACCTTCTTAGATTATAAAAGCTTTTACTTTAAGGCCTGGCCGTTATCTTATGTTATACTTTGGCATTTATATCAAATTGTTGGCACCAATTTTTTTATATACAAATTGATCAATCTTACTCTACATATCCTGAATTGCTTATTAGCTTTTAAAATTCTATCTCGGTTGAAGTTTAAATTTGCCTTTGCTGTCACTCTTATTTTTGCAATTCATCCTCTTCAAGTAGAAACAGTGGCATGGATTTTCCAATTAAAGACATTATTTAGTATCTTCTGGGGGCTATTGGCGATAAATTACTTTCTCTACTTACGTGAGAAGAAGCTTAAATGGTTCCTCTATACTATTCCCCTTATTTTTTTCTTCCTCTCACTATTATCAAAAATATCTCTTATTTTTCTCCCAGTTTTTTTTCTAATCATTGGTAAAAAAAATAAAACGCACCTTGTTGTATGCCTTAGCTTTATCATTATTTCAGCACTTGTCGGTTACTCAACCTTGAGAGGCGTTTACCAAAACAATATTGAATCTAAGGAAAGTAGTATTTACTACGCAAGTAAAGTGAGTGAACCCGACAAGATCCCAACGGACAATGAGATCTTATTTGATGATCAAACCGTATTTTCTAATTATCAAGAAGAAGATAACTTCTCACTCACGTCCTATCTGTCTAGGCCTATCCTGAACCTGTTTTTCTATCTACAGAATTATCTTATTCCATTTAACCTATCACTAGTATATCCACCAGATATTGCTTCAACTTTATCGCGTAGGTTTATCTCTATCGCATTGATGCTAGGAATTTTAATTTTATTGATCATTAAAAGAAGAGAAATTGCTCTTGTTAATTCTTTTATAAATTATTCAGTTTTACATATTCTCTTATGTCTTCCCATACTTGGTTTTGTTTATATCCCTTATATGAAGTTTACTCCGGTCGCTGATCATTGGATTTACCCAGGAATTCTATCACTAGCTCTTCTTTCTATTACATTCTCACAGCTTTTAAAAAGAGACTTTCCGATATCTAAATATTTTCGATTGGGTTACCTTTTGCTTTTTCTCTACTGGTCTGGTTATACCTTTTATCATTCTTATACTTTTAGCAGTGAAACATCAATTCTTGAAAAAAGCGCCAAAAACTCCCCTGATGACTTTGGTCCTGCCCTTTCTTTAGTTAATAGCTTGATCAGGGATAAGAAATATGAACAAGCTGAAATTATTCTCAAACAAAAACTTAAGACGAATCACGAAAAGCCAATGTTTTTCTACGATAAACTGGTACAAATTCATCGTTTAAGATCTGATTACTCACTTCTTCCCTACAGCTTGAATCTTCTTGCACGAGAACATTTTTATTATAGTAAACAATCTGATGCCAAGGAGTACTATAAAGAGTCTTTGAGACTAAACCCCAACCAACAAGAAGCAAAATTTTTTCTCGAGTTAATGGGGAACAAGATCATCTATCCGCCAAATAAATAAGTATTTAATTGACCTTGAAATTCCAAAAACATAATATAATCCCATGAAGAAAACGATTCTCATTACTGGTGGTGCTGGGTTTATAGGATCTCACCTTTGTGAAAAATTACTTCACCTTGGACATTATATTATCTGCCTTGATAACCTCTCAACTGGGCATATTGATAATATCACTCACTTACAAGAGTTTGATTCATTTAAATTTCTTCAGCATGATGTCACCGATAAAATTCAACTCGAAGTGGATCAGATCTATAACCTTGCATCTTTTGCCTCTCCCAAAAGCTACTTGGCCAATCCCCTAACGACCATAAAAACACTTGTTGATGGGACCTTTAATGTTTTAAACCTTGCCAAAGAAAACAATGCAAAAGTTCTTCACGCTTCAACGAGTGAGGTTTATGGAACCCCTTTAATTCACCCACAAACAGAATCTTATTTTGGTCATGTTGACTGCTTGAATAAGCGTTCATGTTACTCTGAAGGCAAAAGAATTGCCGAAACAATTTGTTATGAGTACGGTCTGCAATATAATATCCAGATTACAATTGCACGAATTTTTAATACCTATGGCCCAAGAATGCGTATCGATGATGGAAGAGTCATTGTTAACTTTATTCAGCAAGCACTCCAAGACCTAGACTTTTCAATCTTTGGGTCGGGTAAACAGACGCGATCATTTTGTTACATCGATGATTTAATCGATGGAATTCATGCATTACTTTTTAGCCACGTCAACGAGCCGGTGAACTTGGGCAATCCAAAGGAAATGACTTTGATCGAAATGGCTAATCTCATCATCGAAATTGCTAA
>JBFKKF010000281.1:0-3660 GCA_041631355.1 Bacteriovoracaceae bacterium
AATTTTTTCTAAGTTATTTTTATCATCATTAATAGTATCAATTAAAACTTGTAAGTAGATCAGATTACTAGAAAATACATCTACATAATGAGATATCTTAGCTTGATCAAAATCTGAAATCTCTTGGATTTGAAGACCAATTTTAGATGCAAAGATTCCATCAATCTTCTTGCCTAAACTTAACTTTCGAGCGATTTTTGCATAAAAGCGAATAACCTTTGCTTCTAATACTTCTGGGTTGTGATTTCTTAAACGTTCCAAGGTATAGTTTTTAAACATAGGAAACTGAGGTAAACACACCATAAAAGCAATATGATGATTGTGCTCCGGAAAGTGTCCTATATTATCCAGAAGAACTCCCCCTTCCGAAATATTTAATGTTTTTGCCTTAAATATATGGCCAGAGTCAGCAAAGAGAATGTCTTCTTTATAAGGTGCTCTTAAATATCTTCTTTGATAACCCCTGGCCTTATATTCTTGCATTACAATAACTCACTCGCAATTTCGGACAATGGTGACCTCTCACCTTGAACAAGTCTGGTATGGGCAACAATGTCTTCGTTTTTAAGCCTATCAATACAGTAAACCAAACCGTTATTCACAGCATCTAAGTAGGGATTATCAATTTGTTCACTATCTCCTGTAAGAACAATTTTTGTCCCTTCTCCTGCTCTCGTAATAATCGTTTTGATCTCATGAGGTGTTAAGTTTTGTGCTTCATCCACAATCATATACTGCCCTGGTAAGGATCGACCTCTAATATAAGTTAAGGGTTCAACGTGTAAAAGCCCTTGATTAATCAACTCGTCCCAAGTCGTTGTCTGATTACTCGCACGTTGGTTTCCAAAAAGAAAATCGATATTATCAAATATAGGTTGCATCCAAGGTCCTAATTTTTCGTTCACATCCCCTGGTAAAAAACCTAAGTCTCTTCCCATCGGTACAATCGGTCTAGACACTAAGACCCTTGAGTATTGCTGCTGTCCAATCGCTGCTTCAAGACCAGCTGCTATCGCTAATAAAGTTTTTCCCGTCCCTGCTTTCCCAACAAGGGATACTAGATTTACTTCATGATTCAAAAGTGCATCTAGAGCAAATTGTTGTTCAACATTTTTTGGATGAACTCCCCATACTCCCTCTCTCATTTTAATCAAAGGAACAATTCCACCTTTTTTCTTATGAAACCTTCCAAGTAGTCGATGCTGAGGATTTCCTGTTTCATGAACGATTAAATATTCATTTGGAAAAAACTGTTTTAATTCTTCCTCAGTAATTTCTAAAAATCTATTTTTTTCAAATTCGCTTAAGCGCGAAGCATCCACTTCAAAAGTTCTTTGTCCCGAAAACAACTCATCCACAGTGATTTCTGTTGTTTCATAATCCTCGGCCTCTAAACCAAGAGCATCTGCTTTTAATCTTAGATTGATATCTTTAGTAATCAGCACAACATGCTGACCATTCTCCTGAAGATATAATGCATTTGCTAGGATAAGGTTATCATTAATAGTTAAATCAATTCCTACATGAGTAGTTGCAGGTTCTCTTAAGATACTTATCTGTAAGGTTCCCTCTGATGCAAGCTTAACTCCCTTTACCAAGGAACCCTTCTCCCTTAGCCCATCAACAAGCCTTGCAAAATACCTGGCATTTCGTCCGTTTTCAGTTTGATCTTTTTTAAATCGATCTAATTCTTCAACGACAATAAGTGGAATAAAAACATTATTATGACCAAACTTATTAATAGCGCTTGGATCAAATAAAAGTACGTTGGTGTCAAGAACAAATGTCTTCTTATGCTTTGTCAAAGAGGCCCCTCCAAATAGGAATTAATCTTACTAAAATTTTAAGAAATAATTGATTGTATGGCCATAGAAAGACCTTCCTGACTAAACCACTCTAGATTAAGGCTCAAAATTAAAATCGAATAAGCTCACATATACCACAATTTCATTGGATTCCTGCTGGGAAAGCTTTTCACCGAACTCGTTAGTATAGAAACCAGCATATACATTTATCAATCCCGTATCAAGTTTTACACCATAACTATAATTATCAATAGCATTGACCCCGGCCAGCACACTTAAAAGAGGTGAAAGTCCCACTTCTACCCCAAGATGAATTCGTCGCATCAGTTCCATTTGCTGCTCAAGATGTTTAATATCCGCCGATAGCGTAAAATCAAACCCCGCCCCCAAAGTGGCCATCCAAGCAGTTCCAAAATTAACCACCATAGGTTGTGGCTGAACCTCTAAGTCATCATCATTGTCTTCCGTATGAAGAAGAGTATAGATATCCTGAAACACTAGGCCTGCGGAAAACGCTTGTGCACCACTTTCATTGTGATAATCCAGTCCTAAGTCAAAGCCCCATCCACTTCCATTAACTTGCCCTAATGCCTGTAAGATATCATCTATCTCCCCTGCACTCAAAGCATCCAATAAGGTATACCCAGTTAAATTATAAGAACCATAAATTGCTTCTCGTTTAATATATTTTACACTCGCACCAAGGGAGAGATTTTCCATTAAAGGAGCCGCATATCCTGCAACAAAGCCTTTATCAAATCGATGATCCACATCCAGTACAGGTGTCACCTCATTTTGAAGAATAAAATTAGTATTATAATTTACGATGGCACTTAGTCCAAAACGTCCCATTTTTAAACCTGGGGCATAGTCCACCCCAATATGAACCGGAAAGTCAAAAAGTGCATCAGCGTAGGCACTAGTTGTATCCCCTATATCAGTAAAACGATCGGGCTCACTTAAAATATTACTAGCAGTAATACTTGGGTTTAATGGGTAAAAAGAAAACCCACTATGTCTAGCTAGGATTGCAGGGTTATAAAACAAGGTAAAATCTTCTGTGGCCAATGCAGTATAGGCATCCCCCATTAATAAACCTCTGGGACTCTTACCTAATGAACGATCAAACTCAGCGTAAGAATAAGCTGAAAGTAGCAAAATAAATGGTAATAATAACTTTCTACTCATCATTGATAAATCGTCTCAAAAAAAATGGCGTAAAATTTTTCTATTCTCTCAATCGTGACATCCTGGCATAAATCCATTGAGGTAATATCCTTTAAGGTGGATATTGCATTTAACCCGTCAGCATCTCCATCGTTATAAGTTCCACTCTCCGCAGCGACTGCAGCTGTCATCAGTGCAGTAAGTGCTGCTTCAATATCACCGACACTTCCTAGCTCAGTACTTCCCGGAAGAACAACATTACTTAAAATATCAATCATATTATTATAGAGATAAATCCCCTCACATAATCTTCTTTTAATTACTGCAGCAGTAACTGGACTTTCTAGATCTTCATGCCCTTCTGAACCAGTCGCAGCTACACAAGACCCAGGAGTTGTGTCAGTAATCCAATCCACAGCATCTGCAGTTGTGTAAGAGTAAATACATGTATTAGCCCCACCAGCTCCTTTGGTCCCAGTCGTGTCTGCATCACCATAATAAGCAAAGAATTTTCCCATAGCGACAAAGATCATATAGAGCGCCTGTAGATTTAAATCACCGGCATCCTTAAGACCAAACTTAGTATTTCTAGTGGCAGTACTTGGTTGAGTCCCACCGGAAGAATCGAGTAAGATTTCAATGGCATCAAAAAGATTAGTATAAGTGGCAGCGTCTGCAGCAGTTTCAG
>JBFKKF010000282.1:0-3643 GCA_041631355.1 Bacteriovoracaceae bacterium
AAAAGAGCACTGGCATTTTAACGATGACTTTTAATATTAAGGATTCTGGTGCCAATGTACTTGGAAACTTAATGACTGGAGAGTTTCCCCAAGCTGTAGAAGCTATTGAAAAGTGTTCTGAGAAGAAAGGGTTACTTTTAAGGTCAAACAAACCCCATTTTATTTTTGGCGCAGACATTACGGAGTTTGTAGAGAACTTTAAAATGGATAAAGCGGAAGTTCGTGCTTGGATTTCTCAAATGAATTCCCATCTAAATAGAATAGAGGATTTAGATATTCCTACTGTAACTCTAATTAATGGTTACGCTCTTGGTGGTGGTTTTGAGGTTTGCTTAACAACTGATTATAGGATAGCTGCAGAGGACGCTAGAGTGGGGCTTCCAGAAACTAAACTTGGTATTATGCCTGGCTGGGGGGGATCTGTTAGATTACCTCGCTTATGTGGCGCTGATCATGCGATAGAGTGGATCACTTCAGGTAAGCAATGGAAAGCTAAAGCGGCTTTAACTATTGGGGCGGTTGATGGGATTGTTGCCAATGATAAACTTGAAGAATACGGAACAAATTTCTTAAAAGATTGTATTGCGGGTAAATTAAATTGGCAGGCAAGAAAAGTGGAAAAGAAGTCCCCGTTAACTTTATCCCCAATAGAAAGTGCAATGGTTTTTCAAACCTCAAAGGGATTTGTGGCAGGAGTTGCTGGACCAAATTACCCAGCTCCGGTTAAAACAATTGAGGTTATGGAAAAAGCAGCAACCCTGGATCGAGCAGGAGCACTTGAAATTGAATCAGAAGCTTTTGCTGAGCTCGCTAAAACCAGTGCCGCTGAATGTTTGGTTCAAGTTTTCTTAGGAGATCAATACCTTAAGAAAGTCTCTAAAAAAATGACCAAGGGACAAGACAAGATCAAAAAGGCAGCAGTGCTTGGGGCAGGTATTATGGGAGGCGGAGTTGCTTACCAGTCTGCTAGTTCTGGTGTGCCTATTCTTATGAAAGATATCAATCAAAAAGCACTTGATTTAGGGATGAATGAAGCTGGAAAGCTTTTAAATAAACAGATTGAAAGAAAAAAAATTACACCATCACAAATGGCCCAAACCATTGGAGCTATCACCCCAGTATTAAGTTACGGTGAGTTTAAAGGAGTGGATGTCGTCGTAGAAGCTGTAGTAGAAAATCCAAAAATTAAAGGAAGCGTATTAGCTGAGCTTGAAACAGTTGTTGACGAGGGAGCTATTTTAACTTCAAATACTTCAACAATTTCTATTACTGAGTTATCCAAACATCTAACTCGTCCAGAAAAGTTCTGTGGGATGCACTTTTTCAATCCTGTTCATAGAATGCCACTAGTCGAAGTTATTCGAGGTGAAAAAACTAGTGATGATACTATTGCAAAAACAGTTCAGTACGCAATACAAATGGGGAAAACTCCAATTGTGGTTAATGACTGTGCTGGCTTCTTGGTAAACAGAGTACTTTTTCCTTATTTCAACGGGTTTGCCAAGTTGATTGAAGATGGTGTTGATTACCAAAGAATTGATAAGGTGATGGAAAAATTTGGTTGGCCAATGGGACCAGCATACTTATTGGATGTGGTTGGAATTGATACCGGCGCTCACGCGGCTAAGATTATGGCGGATGCCTTTCCAGATAGAATGCAAATGAATGGTGAAACGATTATCGATTTTATGCATACAGCGAATCGTTATGGACAAAAAAATGGGGTTGGCTTTTATAAATATGAAATTGATAGAAAAGGTAAACCTAAAAAAGTAGTTGATACGGAAACTGAAACAATAATTAAAAAAGCTGTGAAAAGAGAAGTTCAAATTACTGATGAAGAAATTGTTCAAAGAATGATGCTTCCAATGATTTTTGAATGTGCAAGATGTCTAGAAGAAAATATTGTAGCAACTCCACAGGAAGTTGATATGGGTTTACTTCTTGGTCTAGGCTTTCCTCCTTTTAGAGCAGGAGCTTTGAAATATGCTGATAGCTTGGGGTTGAATAATCTCGTTGAACTTTCAGGAAAATACATTGAGTTAGGTAATATGTATGCAGCCCCTGAAGGGTTAAAGGCGAGAGCACAGGAAAACAAAAATTATTATTAGGAGTTTATAATGAAAAAGGTTGTTATAATTGATGCCGTAAGATCGGCGATGGGTAAGGCCAAAAATGGTGCTTTCCGAAATGTGAGAGCGGAAGAAATGTCTGCAAGACTAATGGATGCTATCCTAGAGAGAAATCCTAAAGTTAACCCAGGGGATATTGATGATATTATTTGGGGGTGCGTGCAGCAGACTTTAGAGCAGGCCTATAATATTGCTAGAAACGCTCAACTTTTAACGAAGATTCCAATTGAGGTTCCAGCACAAACAGTGAATAGACTTTGTGGGTCCTCCATGACTGCACTTCATATGGCAGCTCAAGGAATTATGTCTGAGCAAGGTGATGTCTATATTATTGGTGGCACAGAGCATATGGGACACGTTCCAATGACCCATGGAGTGGACTTTAACCCTGGCGTATCCAAGCATATGGCAAAAGCCGGTGGCAGTATGGGGCTTACTGCAGAACTTTTAGGAAGAATGCATAAGATAACCCGTGAAGATCAAGATAAATTTGCCCTTCGCTCACATATGAATGCAAAAAGAGCAACTGAAGAAGGACGTTTCACAGATGAAATCGTTCCAATTTGGGGACATGATGAAAATGGTGTTCCTTATATGGTTGATAAAGATGAAGTTTATAGAGCGGATGCGAACCTTGAAGCTCTAAACTCTCTTCGCCCAGTGTTTGACCCTAAAGGGGGAACAGTTACCGCTGGTAATGCTTCTGCACTAAGTGATGGCTCAAGTTGTATGTTGGTTATGAGTGAAGATAAAGCTAAAGAATTAGGTCTTAAACCAATGGCCTATATTAAATCAATGGCAGCTGCTGGTTGTGACCCATCTACTATGGGATATGGTCCAGTTCCAGCTACAAAAAAAGCGCTAAAGCGAGCAGGATTAAGTGTTGAAGACATTCAGCTTTGGGAACTTAACGAAGCTTTTGCCGCTCAATCTCTTCCGGTTTTAAAAGATTTAGGTCTAGCAGATAAAGCTGAAGAAATTGTGAACGTTAATGGTGGTGCGATCGCTCTAGGACATCCACTAGGATGTTCAGGTGCTAGAATTTCAACGACTCTTTTACATGAAATGATTAAAAGAGATGTTAAGTATGGTGTATCCACAATGTGTATTGGGATGGGCCAAGGTGTAGCAACTGTATTTGAAAGAGTTTAAGGAATAAGGCCCTCAGTAGTTTTTGAGGGCCATTTTTTTTATGAAAATTGAATCAAGAGAAACGAAAAGACAATTATTTATATGCTCCAATTTTAGAGAGGGTAAAGAAGCCTGTGGCCCCAAAGGTGCAGATGATCTCCATTATAATCTAAAAATACGGCTAAAAGATGCAGGGCTTTGGAATGAATACAAAGTAACGAAGTGTGGTTGCTTAGGACCTTGTGCTACCGGAATGAATGCGGTTTTAATGCCGGAAAACAAAATGCTTTCAAATATTCAATTGTCTGATGAAGATGAAATCTACAAATTACTTACTCTAAATTGAGTTTCCTACATTCCTTTATCCTCAAATCCTTCAT
>JBFKKF010000283.1:0-3623 GCA_041631355.1 Bacteriovoracaceae bacterium
GCGATTTTATTTGCGCCATTGACCTGAGCCTTTGCAAAATCTTCTAATTCTTGGATGGTTTCAGATACTTCTTCTAGATTAATAGAGTCGTATGGAAGATGATTATTTAACTTTAGAAATTGATTCATGATGGCCTGGGGACCAAACCTCGCTCCATTTCTTCCTAGATTTCTCCTGACTCCAATATCTGTGGGAGAAGAAAGTATTAATGATTCTAGATCCGTACTCTGACTCTTTTTATTTAAAATGCTTTGTACTGAGTCTTGTTGCCTATTTTTCATTTGTGAGAACCCTTTTTCTATACCATACTATATATGAGAATTATTATAAGCGAAAAATATGGTTTTAGGATAAGAGAAAGCGATGGAATGGTTTTTAGTTCGTTCAAATGAGCATTTTGGTCCGTTTTCTACCCAAGTGGTTCATGATTTACATGCTCAAGGAGAAGTGGGGGATTCTGACTTGCTTTGGAAAGAAGGCTGGGATGATGCCAAACCATACTCACAAATCTTTGCTGAACCGACTCAATCAGATAATGAAAATAGTGTTGATGAGCTTGAAGAGGAAGTCCCACCACCACTTCCACCAAACCTTCTTCAAAGTAGTGAAACTAATTCAAAAAAAACTAAAGCCGAAAACGTTGAAGTAAAAGTCCCAGTTGTAAAAGAACAAAGTTCTTCTACGAGACAAGCGCCAATACTTGATAATGAAGTTGATCTGTCTGAGTACGAAGCAGAAATGCTTGAGCCGGATCTTGAAGCAGAGTTTATTAAGAAAGAAAAGAATAGTAAGTTTTTAAAGTCTCTTAAGTTGGCTTCAATTCTATTTATGTTTCTTGCGGTGTTAATACCTGCATGGATGTACTATCTTAGTAATCAAGAAATGTTTTCTCGTCCTTCAAGTATGTCTATGAAAGACTTTAATAAATTAATGAAGGTAGCTAGCAATAAAGAGCAACAAATCCAATTTGCTTCCTCCTTAGCAGTGGATAAAAGTAGGGTATGGTTTGCAACGAATGTACCACTGAGGGGACGTGTAAATTTAAGATTAAAGTCCATGCCCAATAAAATCTTAGGTCAAAAGGTTGAAATTGAAGCGACGGGTATCTTGGATAAACATTTAATTGAATTTAATAATTTAAAATTCATTAAGGGAACAAAACTAGTCGATGGTGAGTATAGCGCTGAGCTTTACACGGATAGAGAGCTTGAAGTTCCTTTTTATCAAAGATTTTTTTCACCGAAGTCTAGACAGTTTAGACACTCTCAAAAATTTTTGATTACGAATTTAGATTTAGGAGATTTTCGTAAGCAGTTAGATAAGTTTAATCGTAGAAAAGCTAGAAACTCGGATCAATTCTGGGAGGAGCTCGTTCAAAAGTACTTAACTGTAATAAGTATTACTACAGAAATAAAAAATGCAATTGAAACAATCTTTAAAGCAGATCCGGATAAATTCCAACTCGAGGTAATTAACTTTAATAATGATTATAAATCTAGGTATGGAGTTTTCTTTACTAGCTTTGTTACAGCAAATAATCAAAGTTATGATAGGTTGGCCCAAAAGGACTTCGACGATAAGGTTGAGATTATGGCCAATTATAATGCGCTTTCAAGACTGGCCACGAGTATCGGAGACACTAGTATGGATGCTATCGATAAATTAAGTCGATTCAATCGCATGAAAAGCACAAATAAAGAATATGATGAACTAAAAGAAAAAATCTTACAGCCCCTAGTGGGCATTATCGAGGATTGTAAGTCTAAGGTTCAGCATTTTTCAGTGCCCGAACAAGATAATTAATTAATTTTTTGTACCATCATTGGACTGGCCATAAACTTTTCTGCGGCCATATACTTACCGTTTTCTGCCTGAGTTATCTTGGCCCCCCAATAATCAATATCGTGCTCAAAGATCATCGTAAGGTTTTCGTCTATAATACTTTTGTAAAATTTTTCTTTATAAAGCGTTGTTGTTCCTGGCTCAATATCATATCCCATCACCCAGGGAATATTAATATGATGACTCATGGGAACTAAGTCTGCCATGTAGATATATTGGTCAATAATTGGATGAATCATATATGGGGTATGTCCAAAGCTAGTCTTAAACTTTATTTCACAGTCTTTATCTTTTAAAATGACTCCATCGTCTCCTGAAATAAAGTGGATTTGGTTTTTCTCTTTATATTGAGAGAGTGCTTTCTCAAAAAAATGGTCTTGAAAAGATCCTTTGTCCCTTAGGGTAGGATTAAGGGCGTATTTATAATGGTCTTCGTGTAAATGAATTGTAGCATTAGGAAAAGTTAAACTGTGCTCTGAGCTTTTTTCAGTTAAACCTCCCACATGATCAAAGTGGAGGTGGGATAAGATAATGTCAGTAATCCCAGCTTTATCCATATCAAACTCTTGCTTTAAAATGCTACTTATGGGGGAGGCAGAAGACTGTATATCAAATTGGTGATTGAATTTGTCATCGTGGTAGTCTCCAATACCTGTATCAATGAGAATATTTTTATTTTCAGTTTTGATAAGCATCATTCGTAGTGCCATCTTGATTCTATTAAATTCATCTGGTTGAATTTTTTTCTCCCAAAGCGGCTTTGGAATGATACCAAACATAGCGCCTCCATCTAATTTAAATGTGGCCGGGTGCAATAAGTATATTTCTTTCATCTAGTGTCCTTCATTTAATTATAACAGAATATTTTCTCTAAATAAGCATAGCTTGGGGGATTCGAAATGTTAATGCTTGGAGCTATTTATAGGGTAGAGCGCACCGTGTCTTAAGCTTTCTTTATTATTTCAATTCCATGGTTGATAAGGAGAGAAAAACGTCTATAATTGAGCATAATTAACAATTGTAAAAATGAATATAATTTCTATTTAAGGAGTTCGTATGAACGTTCATGAGTATCAAGCTAAAGACTTGATGAGACAGGCCGGCATTAGTGTTCTTAATGGTGGAACTGCAAAATCTGGTGATGAAGCCGTTGAAGTTGCAAAAAAACTTGGTGGAAATATTTGGGTTGTTAAAGCGCAAATACATGCCGGAGGAAGAGGAAAAGGCGGTGGAGTGAAACTTGCTAAATCCTTAGATGAAGTAAAGCAATACGGTGATCAAATTATGGGGATGAATCTAGTCACTCATCAAACTGGTCCAGAAGGAAAAGTAGTTAACACTCTTTTGATTGAAGAAGGGTGTGATATTGAGCATGAGTATTATGTAGGAATTGTTCTAGATAGAGACACTTCAAAAATCACAATGATGGCTTCAAGTGAAGGTGGAGTTGAGATTGAGGAAGTTGCTCACAATACTCCTGAGAAAATTATTAAAGTAGCGATTGATCCAGCCGTTGGATATAACGCCTATGTGGGAAGAAAGCTCGGGTTTGGTATTGGACTTAAAGGTGATACTTTAAAGAAGGCCATGAAATTCTTTGAGGGCCTCTACAATATGTATATCGATAAAGATTGCTCTATCGCTGAAATTAACCCATTGGTAACGACAAAATCAGGTGACGTTATTGCACTAGATGCAAAATTAAACTTTGATGATAACGCTCTTTATAGACACCCTGAAATTGAAGAGCTAAGAGATGAGACAGAAGAGTCTGCTCAAGA
>JBFKKF010000284.1:0-3618 GCA_041631355.1 Bacteriovoracaceae bacterium
AACTTGGATTTAAACGACTTCATGAGGCACATGAACCAGGTACATTTGCCGTCAAAGGAGAAGTATTCGATATCTTTCCCGTCGATTTTAAACCAGTTAGACTCATTTACTTTGATGAACTTATTGAACATATATATCCTGTAGATCCTGATTCATTAAGAGCAGATCGTACTAAAGGGCTAACAAGTGTAGAGATCAAGCCTACTGTTTCAATGCTGCTTCAGGATGAGTACATCAACCAATTTAAATCTAGTCTGCCTCGACAGGATCATACTAATGTTGCTCGCTATAACAACAGGAAGGAAATTCTACGAAGGCTAAACGATGCTCAATTTTTCGATAATTTTCCACTCTACCTAAAATACTTTTTCAAGAATAACTATAATCTCTTTTCCTATACTAAAGACTTTAATCATTTTAACTTCACAACCTCTTCTTTTGACTTTACCAATATTAATCAGGGTGATTATGAACACTATACTGACTCTGATGTTGATGTCTTTCTTCCCCCTCCACAAGATATATATTTTGATTCTGTCATTCCTAGTGATTTATTGAGTTTTAACTTTATTGAGCATTCTGATAGTGCCGTTGATATCAATCTAAACCTTCATTCTATAAACCACTCTCTGCTAGAGGAGAATGAAAAGTATATTTCCTCACAAGAGATGAAAAATTCTACTATTACGAAGTTCATTTCTAAGTGCTTAGATGACGCCTTTAATGTTGTTATCTTTTACTCACATTCCAAGTCTAAAGATGAGATTTCTTTTATCCTGGAAAATTCATCATATGATATAGATTTACTTAAAGTTAATTTTATACATACTGAGCTAGCAACGGGTTTATTTCTTCCAGAATCACAGCTACTTATTCTTAGTGAATTTGACTTCTTCTCCCGTAAAACGAAGAAACATAAAAGTAAAAATGAGCTTATGGAGTCAGATCTATTCGCTGAGCAACTTGCAACTCTGGCCATTGGCGACTTTGTTGTTCATAAGGACCATGGAGTAGGTAAGTATCTTGGCATTGAAACTCTTTCAATGGGTGGTTCGACTTCAGACTACATTCTCTTAGAATATCAAGATCGCGACAAGATTTACGTTCCTGTTTATAAAATGAGCTTGCTACAAAAACATGCTAGTCACTCTACTAGTATAAAGCTTGCAAATCTTAAAACTAATAAGTTCGATATCGCCAAGTCTAAAGCTCGAAAAGCTGTTCAAAAACTTGCGTTCGACCTACTCCAACTTGAAGCCAAACGCTCACTTTTAAAAAGTCATTCGTTTTCTCCTCCTGACCATATATATAAAGAATTTGAACTTGCATTTCCCTTTGAAGAAACTCCCGATCAAGAACGGGCAATTGAGAATATTATTAAAGATATGACATCCCCTCGTCCGATGAACAGACTTGTATGTGGTGATGTAGGGTTTGGAAAAACGGAAGTGGCAATGCGTGCTTCTTTTCTTGCTGTATTAGATCATAAGCAGGTGGCAATACTCGTTCCCACGACAGTGCTTGCACTTCAACATTATAATTCCTTTCAAAAACGTTTCAAGGACTTTCCTGTAAACATAGACTTTATCTCTCGTTTTAAAACAGCAAAAGAAAGTTCTGAAATATTATCTAAACTCTCACAAGGTAAAATTGATATACTAATTGGCACCCATAAATTACTTTCATCTAAAATTAAGTTCAATGACCTTGGACTTGTTATTATAGATGAGGAACAACGCTTTGGTGTAGCTCACAAGGAGAAGCTTAAATTATTTAGGGAAACAATTGATACTCTTACTCTAACTGCCACACCTATACCTAGAACTCTACAACAGTCCTTTATGGGCATTAAGGAATTATCACTAATTAAAACTCCGCCTCCAAAAAGACAGTCTATACGCTCTTATATTATCAAAGAGGATAAAACTACACTTCGCCTAGCTCTAGAAAAAGAGTTACAAAGGGGAGGTCAGTCTTTTGTTGTACATAATAGGGTGAGTGACATTGAGAATTATACAACTAAAATTCGCTCCTTAGTTCCTCAAGCTAAAATTGTTTATGCTCACGGACAAATGCCAGAAAAACAATTAGAAAAAATCATCTCTGATTTCTATAACCATAAATATGATATCTTAGTATCAACTACCATCATTGAATCAGGAATTGATATTCCTAAAGCCAATACTCTTATAATAGATAGAGCCGACACTTACGGGCTTTCCCAGTTGCACCAATTACGAGGTCGAATAGGGCGATCTGATGTTAAAGCATACGCCTATTTTGTAGTGCCTTCTAATAATAAGCTTTCTGAAGTTGCAGCTAAGCGAATAAAAGCAATTCAGACTTATAGTGAAATTGGTGCAGGTTTTGCCTTGGCCACCTCAGATCTCGAAATACGTGGTTCAGGTGACATTTTAGGTCCTGAGCAATCTGGCCATATTAACGATATAGGACTTGAGCTATACACTGAACTTCTTAAAGAAGCTGTATCTGAGTTAAAGGGTGAAACTATTGTCAAAAATGAGACAATTGAAATTAGCTCACCGTTTGACTCATATTTACCATCAAATTATATTCCTACCCCGAGTACCCGAATCAAGTTTTATAAATTACTCTCAAATTCAAACTCTGTTGAAGAAGTGAATGGTCATATAGAAGCAATTGAAGACCGTTTTGGTGAAAGTCCCGCAGAAGTGCAAAATCTAGCTAAAATAATTCAATCCAAAGTATACCTAAACGGTATTGGACTGCAGAGCATTAAGGTAAAAAAGCAGAGTATACTTCTCAAGTTCTCAGCAGATCACCTCTCTTCACACACACAAACTCGTGATCAAGTAATTTCCTTTTTCTCACAGCGTCCAAATATTTATAAATTAAATCCAGATTACTCGATTAATTGTATTTTTAAGGATACAATTTCAATTGATACATTATTAGAATTTGCTCAACATATAGCTAATAATATTAAAATTAATTAATAAAATAGGATTGTTTATGAAATGGATTTTGGCTTTAATTACAATTTGTTTTCTTAATATTGGATTTTGTGCGGATCCAATTGTTGCTGAGGTAGAAGGTACCACCATAAGAAAATCAACCTTGATGGAATACCATAAACAGAATTTAAATTTTGTACAGTCAAATAAAGACACATCAATTGAAGCATCACTAAACGATCTTATTGATAGAGCTATTGGTATTAAAAAGGCAAAAGCAGCTGGTGTTCACAAGCGTCCTGAAGTAGTTAAGAAAATGAATGACATTATCTATCATGCTCACGTTTCCGATGTGCTTACACCTAAATTAAAAAAGATCAGTGTTAATGATAATGATATTAAAAATTATTATAAAAAATATCCAGAGTATAAAACATCTCAGATTTTATTACGTCTTAGGACTATTCCTTCTTCTGAGGAAGTTGCAGACGCTGTTAAATTAGCAAACGAAATTTACGAAGCCGCAAAAAAGAATCCAAAAGATTTTGCAAAGCTTGCACAACAATACAGAGCTACTCGAAACTCTACCCCGTCATTGACAGCGACAACTAATCAACAAATGGGGGTTTTAAGCCTAAATCTTCGCTCCAAAAAAGATTTAGAATTGATAAATATAAAACCC
>JBFKKF010000285.1:0-3616 GCA_041631355.1 Bacteriovoracaceae bacterium
ATTGGAGCAACCACTGAAGATGAGTTTCAAAAATATATTTTAAAAGATCCTGCACTTGAAAGACGTTTTAGACAAGTACCAGTTAGGGAGCCTTCTAAAGAAGATTCAATAGAAATTCTCATGGGACTAAAAGAAAAGTTTGAAGGACACCATGGGATTAAAATTACTGATGATGCTATTTATTCAGCAGTGATGTTATCGGACCAGTACATCACAGATAAAAACCTCCCGGATAAGGCAATCGATTTGATTGATGAATCAGCTTCGGCCTTAAAGCTCTCAGCAGAGGCCATGCCTGCTGAACTTGAGTTATTGCAGTCAGAAATTAGAAATAAAAGAATCCTTGCCCAAGTGGAATCTAATAAAGACCTAGAAAAAGAAGTAGAAATACTTCAGAAACAATTCGATGAAGGGCATATGAAGTGGGAGCAAGAGGTCAATGCTTTGAAAAAAGTTGGTGAGATTAAAAACCGCCTTGATCGCTTGAAGTTTGATCTTGAAAAAGCCGAAAGAGAGCAAAACTACGAGGAAGCCTCTAAGCTGAAATATTCTTTGATACCGGAAGTGGAGTCAGAATTACAAGAATTTTCCCATAGCTGGGAATTAACAAAAGAAAATGTTGCTAGCATTATTGCAAGACATACAGGAATCCCGTTGGAAAAGATTTTAAAATCTAAACAAGATGCCTTGTTAAAATTAGAGGAGCAACTTAATCAAAGAGTATTTGGTCAAACACAAGCACTCCACGAAATAAGTGAATCCTTACTTGCTAGTTACGCAGGCCTAACTGATGAAACTCGTCCATTAGGATCATTTCTCTTAAAGGGGCCTACTGGGGTTGGGAAGACTGAGACGGCAAAAGCACTAGCCGAATATCTTTTTGATAATGAAAATAATATCACCCGATTAGATATGAGTGAGTTTTCCGAGAAACACTCGGTTGCTAAACTGATTGGTGCCCCTGCCGGATATATTGGTTATGATGACGGAGGTGTATTAACTGAGGCCATCAGAAGAAGACCATACTCTGTTATTCTTTTTGATGAGATTGAGAAGGCCCATCCTGATTTTGCTGATATATTGCTTCAAATCCTTGATGATGGTCGATTAACTGACAATAAGGGGAGAACGATAAATTTCAAAAATACGGTTATCTTACTCACTACGAATTCCAAAAATATTGAAGTGGACTTTAAACCAGAAGTGATTGGCCGTTTGGATGGTGTACTAGACTATGTTGATCTTGATAAGTCAGTAATGAAAGACTTAGTGAATAAGCAAATTAGACTTCTTATTCAAAGAGTAAAATCACAAGACTTAGAGCTAGAGTTTACTGACGCGGCCATAAAGCATCTGGCAGAAGTTGGGCATGACTCAGTGTATGGGGCCCGACCGTTACAAAGTACCTTTAATAGACTAGTCATTCGCCCCTTATCAAAAATTGTCTTGGCCGGTAACGCACAGAAAGCTAAGATTGTGATTGATCTCGATGACAATCAAATAGTTTTAAAATAAATAATGCCCACCTATTGGTGGGCAAAATCAAGCAGCTATTTGAATATCTTCCTCATCATGGGCCAGGAGTTCTAATCTATTATTCCAAAGAACTTTAAATTCTTCACACGCTTTATAAGCAGCATCTGAAAATTTTCTAGCATGAAATATTTTTGCTTGTTCATAGTTTAGGGCGGTTTGATTAAATGTCGTATCATTACAAATCTCTTTGAGACCAGTTTGCTCAAAGAAGGTATCTGTTTTCACTTTAACTGCTCCACAGGTCAGCATTTCATCTATATTATAAGTTCTATGATGATTGACAATAATCATCATCATTATTCTCTGAAAGTATTCTTTTTCATAGTTAGATTTTAGTTTATGAAACTGGGGGTCTTGTGCCCAGCTATAATCATATGAGATTGTAGACCGCGCCATTTCGGCTTCTTTAATGATTTTCATCAGAGCTTTGTAAGTTGAGGGGGCAGCATCTTTTAAAATCATATCAATACATGGTAGATCCATTAAATGTTGCTTACACATCTCTCTTGTAACTGACTTGTATGCAAATAGCGGTTTAAGATCTTTACCATTCTTTTGACAGAAGATGAGATGGCTACCAAAGTAATCTGCCTTGTCTGCGGAGATGACTTTTGGGCCATAGACATTTTTATAACCCCCGAGCTTAATTCCAATGATTTCATTGTGGAGTTTTCTTATGAGAGGGTCTGACCACTGGTTTTTTATATTTTCCATGACTACAATTTGAAAGTTGATCATAAAATTCCTCCTGAAATATGGATAGAAAATATATCGGCAATTCCACTGGGAATATTAACGCTTTTTAATAGGAAAGCTGATCTCGTATCTCGTTTTTGTATCCCCTTGGTAGATGCAATGGGTTTTTTTCACAGGGGATGGGGCGAGACCTATATATTGAGACATAGAGGATAGAACACCAATCTTTGTTAAGCATGTTGTTGAATTTCCGAAGTTTTTTACTCTGTAGGTATCAAGCGCTTCTTCGCTAAACGTTGTTTCTAGAACTAGTCCGGAATTGTCTACTTTTGTGACTTGGTATTTGAAGTTTTTATCATACATATGGGTATAATCTTCTAATAGGAATTTATATAAATTTTTAGCGCTATTAAATTTTGAGAGAAGGATACCAAAATCCGTATTTTTATTCGTTTCATATGAGTATTTTCCCATATTAATAAAGTCTTCTTTTGTAAGCCCTACTGTTTTTAAGTGCCTACAAAGATCAGTTATTAAATGAATATTGGTAAATTTATTTGGGTTATTTAGAAGCTTTTCATTCACACCCAATTTCTGCAATAAAAACTGCCTACACTCATCACCAAGCTTTAAGGCAGTGTAATCAAGCACGTTAATTAGTGTTCTTAGCCTACTAAGTTTACCTTCTTTATACTTATTGGGAAGATCAGGATTAAGATTGTGATAATTATTTATAATTTGCTCATCATCAAATTGACCGTGAACCAAGCCATCAATGGTAAGTCCAAATTTATTCGAAATAGTTGCTAGCTCGAACATATTGAGTGGTCTGTTACAGGTTTTATCTGCAATGAGTTCAAAATGATTTCGATTGATGAGCTTTGCCAGTTCCTGGTCGTCTATATTTAGAATACATTGTATTCTCTCTATACTCTGCCAAAAGTTTCTGGCAAAACTCATATTAACTTTGGAACTGTAAAGCGAGGTGCTTTTCAGTTATATTCTTTTGTGAGTCCAATAATGCGATTCCAAATTCTTTTTCACAATGATGAATAATTGCTTTTGACTTAAGATCCAGTAAATAAAGTATTGGTTTTTCATCTTTACTAGAGTAGCGAAGTTTGTCGGATAGGTTCACTTCTACCTTTTGTCCTTGTGGTAGGTATTCGAAATTAAAGTGAAATAACGAAGATCGATCATTCATAGAGGTAACAAGTTTTTTTAAATTATCCACTTTTTTGAAATTGCTATCAACCACAACACAATTGGCAACATCTTGAATAAAATTACTAACTTCGATATTGAAGTCTTCAATAAATCCAATAATACAATTTAAAATACTAATAGGTACATTTAAGTTTAGTACCGCAAATAAGTCTTTATC
>JBFKKF010000286.1:0-3609 GCA_041631355.1 Bacteriovoracaceae bacterium
CTTCTAGAAGTCCTAATTACAGAAACTCCACCGAGAGAGAATTAATAAAGCATAATTATAAGTTTGGAAAAAATAGTATCGGCCCTAAAAAAGGTTACCCGGGGGAATTTCTTCCCTACGAAAAAAACAATTATAAAAAATATGGAATTACCAAAGAAGAGTTTAGTTTAGCAAAACTTAAACGAGCAAGACCAATTAGCTTTATGAATGGTATCATGATGACTGAAGGACAACACAAAGGCATTATGCTTAAATCGATTCTTAAGAAGACTTCATTTAGCCCCAAGGCCATCATTTTTGTCGATGATCACAAAAAACATACCAAAAGAATTCAGGCCATTCTAGGGAAGAAGCCTGGACTTGAGTTAGTGACTTTTCGCTATGGAGGAGTTGATCCAGAGGTTGAGGCATTTAAAAAGTCAGATAAAAAAACAGTCATCAATGCCTACAATAAACTTAAAACTACTTTAAAATCTATTTTAAAATGAAAGATATCTTAAAAAATTTAGGGCCGGGACTTCTTTATGCAGCTGCTGCCATTGGAGTGAGCCATTTAGTCCAATCAACCCGGGCCGGTGCCAGTTTTGGTTATCAGCTATTATGGGCGGTGGCACTGGCAAATATTTTAAAATATCCATTTTTTGCCGTAGGTCCTACCTATACGGCAGTTACTGGAAAAAGCCTATTAGAGGGGTATAGAGTACTTGGTAAATGGACAATCCCTTTATTTTTTATGCTGACAATCGCCACGATGTTTACTGTTCAAGCAGCGGTAACTATCGTGACTGCTGGCATTTCGCTTCAACTATTTAACCTACCCTTTTCAGCGCCAGTGATGTCATTGGCCCTTCTTATAGTGTGTTCTCTTATACTTATTCCCGGTAAATTTAACGTATTAGATAATCTTATTAAGGTTATTATTATCATTTTAACCCTATCCACCATTATATCCATCACGCTTGCTTCTGTAAGTGATTTTTCCAAAACTGGAAGTGGTGAAGTTTTCTCCTTTACAAATAATACACATATTTTCTTTCTCATGGCACTTGTTGGCTGGATGCCTGCTCCTATGGATATCCCGGTATGGCATAGTCTGTGGTCTGTTGCTAAGAACAAAGAGAGAAAAATAAATACCGAATACAAGCACGCTTTAAATGACTTTAGAATTGGCTATATTGGGACTGCGCTTCTTGCTAGTTGTTTTTTAATCCTTGGGGCGCGAGTGATGTACCAATCAGGAGAGGTTTTCTCCCCTAAGGCAGCTGTTTTTGCGGGACAACTAATCGAGCTCTACACTAGGGTTTTAGGCAACTGGTCATTTATCTTTATTGCAGTGGCAGCTTTTACCACCATGTTCAGCACCACACTAACTTGTCTTGACGCCTTTCCCAGAATCCTCACAGAGGCCTACCGCCTAAGTAAAAATAGTAAAAGAAATACCTATACCCACTGGCTCATTATTACTATTGTAGGGACAGCGGTAGTGTTATTTCAATTTTTATCGAATATGAAAGCATTAGTGGATTTTGCAACCATTCTCTCCTTTGTGGTCGCCCCCATTTTTGCCTATTTAAACTTTAAGGTTATGACTGGTAAGGAGATCCCTTCACAGTATCGAATGAAAACATTTGAGCACTATTTTTCGATTATGGGAATTATTTGCTTAAGTAGTTTTAGCCTATACTTTTTATATCTAAAATTTATTCGTTAATACCAATCAAAGAATCAACCAAGGAGTGCACTGTACTCTTAAATTGAGAGGCGACGATCTCTCCGTCATCCCTTGCGAGTACTTGAAAAAGAACAGCATTGATATATTGTTGGATAATAATAGCGCATTCACTAAGTGACATCTTAGAGTGGAATAAGTTATTTTCGTCTAAGTCTTCAAGGGACTTTAATACAAGAGCTCTCCCGTTATTAATGGTTTCAGTGGTTAAAGATTTAAAAGTTTCATCTGAAGTGCTAAAGTTAAATAACATTAAAAGAATTTTAGCATCCTTAGGATACTCTAAACACCAATCAATATTACTAATTAATAATGTAATTAATTTGTCATAGGCGCTAAGCTCTGGGTTTAAGCGTTCATTAAAAAAATTACGATTATTGCTAATGACTTTTTCTAAGATAGCTTCAAATAATACCTTTTTATTTTTATAATGATAGAAAACAGTAGTTTGGGATATACCACATTGGTTTGCAATATCTTGTACGGAAGTGTTAGCAAAACCTTGTTGCGAAAAAAGGTCCAGAGAAACATTTAAGATATTATCTCGACTACGCTCACCTTTTTTCAAACTGGTCTTTCTCTTTTTTTACAGGTTGTTTCTTATCAGCAGAATTTTCATTTTCTTGTTCGAGCTCTTTCTCAGAAAAACAATTTAATTTAGGCGCCTTGTGAGTAACCCGGAGAGTTCCAAAATAGTCTGAGTCTAACTTTTTATAAAATTGCCCCCCCTTAATAACCAAGGTATCTCCATCAGTACATTTAAAATAGTTTACTCTTTTCAACCAATTGATAGTGTAGAGTCGAACTTCCACTTGATAGTTTTCGTCATTCATATCCGAGAGAACGAATGTATAAAAAGTAGATCTCGCTCTAAGGTGACGTTTGATACCTGATATTTTACCGGTCAATTCCACAGCTTTTGCCTGGTGAGTTTTAAAGTACTCAAGATTTTGACCAAATGGCCGTGGTTCGGGGTCAGTTTCACTACTAGCGACTAAATTCCAGAATAATAGTGAAAAAATCATAATGTATTTACAGATACTTAGCATACAAAACTACCAATTATTTAAGTCATTATCTGAATTATATCACAAAAAGTTAAAAGCATAATAATTAAGTAACGTATTGAAATTATTATATTTAGTTATTAATAAGTTCGAGAAATTCAATTAAGAGCTAAAATGCCGTAGGAGCGAAATAACTAATAAAATAATATGAAACAAAAAAATCTTCTTGGTCTTACCATTTTACTCACACTTTTGTGCTCCTGTGCAGGACCAACGACCCCCTTTGGTGCAAATATTAATATTCTTATCACTGAACAATTTGAAATCGATAAAGACTATCATTTTAATAATCAAAACCCTGTCTCAATACAAGCAACACCTGAGCGTCAATACTATAATTCGCCGTACTTATTAAAACTGAAGATCTTTGATCCTCAATTTGATATCAACAAGTTTCGCTATGAAATCGTTTATAATAATAGGATATTAAAGCGCTGGATGAAAACTGAGACAATAAAATTTCCTAAAAAAGAAAATGAGCCGATTGAAATTGATTTTGAAAACCTCTCCATCTTACCCGGAAGTATTAATAATATTGCCTTTCTCTACTATCCTCCAGGTCAGAAAAATCCGATTAGCTATCAGTTAAAGATTCCCCAGTGTATCGAGACAAAATATAATGCAGATTTAAAAATTTCACGATTTGATATCGATGAAGATCTAAAAAATGCAATTATTGAACTTTCTAATAAGTATCAGAAAAATCCTGCACTAATGGCGGCCTTAATTGCACAGGAGTCTTCTTTCAAACCAGATGCCTTAAGCTATGCTAAAGCACTAGGCTTAACTCAAATAACTCCCCTAGCACATGAA
>JBFKKF010000287.1:0-3608 GCA_041631355.1 Bacteriovoracaceae bacterium
AAACCCAAATCCCCATAGTCTCGCGTTAGTCCAGCGCCAAAATCCCAAAACCGTTTTTTTACACCGACAAATTTTTTTGTAGATGCCTTAGAATGTATTTTTTTCCAAAAACTATCCTCCTCGAGGCAAAACTTCGCTCTCGCGCCTTACCTCTTAGGCACAAAGAGATGTTTGAAGGCACACCTCTGCCCTACAGCGACAATAGTTCAGCTGGTTCAATTATTCAGTTGTCAAAGAACTTACACGCCTCAAAGTTTTTAACCCGTATTTAAGTGAACCAAACTAAATCTAACAAAAATGTTATTGTAGATTTTATCCATTACCTCCTTGTGTTTTTCTTGCACTTTAATGTGCACTCTTCTGGCGTGTTTAACCACTTGTCCTGGTATATATAAAAGTTTTCTTCGCACTCTTTTTGAGAAGCATCCATTTTTTGTTATAAAAAATGAAGTGAAGCGAACTATGTTGTAGGCCATGCTTCCGACAAGTCCATAAACTCTATTGGCATCTAGTTTTTTACATGGGAAGTGCTTTAAATCAAAACCATACTTCTGTTCTTTTATAAAGTTCTCTGCATTAGCTCTTTGGCGATAAAAAGCAATCACACCATCTGCACTTTTTTCGTGCTCAAACATATTCGTTACTAAGGCGTAATAGCGATATTTCCCCTCCCATAGGTCTGTTTGCTCACTGCTCTCAATTGGAGCTCTTAGGAAAACAACACGAAGGTACTTCTTTCCCATAGCAAGACCTTGAAGTGGATATTGAACCGTTGCAACTTCACAATTGGTAGAGTTAAAAAAGGTCATTTTAGATTTTTTCCACTTCATAACTTCTTTATTCTTTGTCAGTAACGGACGGTAAACATTTTCTTTAAGAGCAATAACAAAGCTTACATTTTTATTTATAAGAGCATTGTAAATCCCCATGTTACCATAAGCTGAATCGGCCCTAAAAAACCTTCTCATACTTATAGGAGCACGACTAAAAATTTGCTCAATCATACTAACGGCACCATTTCCTGAATAGGTATTACCTGGACGCAAATGAAAACCATAACTCAATCCATATTGATCGTAAGCATTTTGCGAATCAAGACACCACATATCCTTATAATTCCAGGCCACTCCCTCCATCTTTTTTCCTGTTTGTTCATGGGGTGTTGAGTCCATTGTGATAATAAGATCGCGATCATCTTTGGGAAGCATTGCTCTTAGCTTAAAGGCCAGCTCTGTATGAGCTTCACTAAGTAATTCAATCTGTCTTGAGGAAAATGAACGCATCCAATCTCCAACTGTCGTCGATGCACATCCACCCGTAATTTCCCGGAACAAAGAGTCCTCTCGTAGGTCATCTAAGTCATCGAGACATTGGGCCCCATGAATAAATGAAAAAAGTAGAGTTTTAAATTTTTTTGCTTCACTCTCTCTTCTTTTTTTCGTCTTGCACGATAAAAATGACATATCATGCCCTGAACGTAATTTAAGTAAGTTAGCAAGATTGGTGAAAAAGAAAGTTCCGCAAAATGCATTTAATTCTTTTCTGATTGTTTCAATTAAAATAGGCTTCATAAAAGTGTCGCTTTGTTTTGTTTATTTTTGTTTGGCGATAAAAATTTATCAAAACAAGCACACTTTTGCTTTATGCACGGCCGTATTAATCTTAAAAAATGACATTTGGGTGAAAATTAAAAAATACACATAAGGCCCATCGGGCCCAGGAGTTGGTCAATTATTGTCAAACTTGGTGAGGATTTCTAATTTATGTTCCACCCCAAATCCCCATAGTCTCGCGTTAGTCCAGCGCCAAAATCCCAAAACCGTTTTTTTACACCGACAAATTTTTTTGTAGATGCCTTAATGGAAATTGTGCCTACTACATTACAGATTTTTTAAAAAATAAAACATATAGCCTTCCAAAAAGCTTAATTTATTATGCTCCGAGAGAAACAATTAATGATGTAAAATTTAATTTAGTAAACAGTAAACCGTTTATCAGATCTTCTATAAAGAAAAGAATTAAATATTACTCCCAAAGAAGTGACAAACTGTCTCAGCTATATGCCAAAGCGCAATTTCACATATATAAATCGCAAAGAAACCAAGCTGACAGAAAGGTCATCAATGAATCATTAACTGAACTAAACAATTATCAACTGAAATCCAATAGTACCTTACCCTTACTTGATCAACTATACTATAAATCAAACTATAGTCCTTATGGAACTCTAGAGGTGGGTACTGATTTAAAACAAACCAAACTTTCTGGGAGTATAATCAAAAATACGTTTGTAGATAATTATGGACTAAATAAACTGACCCTTTTTAGTTATGATACTTATAATTTCAATCAATTTGAAAGCGAATTCACACTTCTAGAATTGCAGACAATTAACCATTTCGAAAATAAATTCAAAGATTTATCTTGGAATTTCTCATTAAAACAGCAGAGAAAAGACTCAATGAACTTTATAAGTACTAACGGATCAATTGGGACTGCTATAGGTAAAGCTTACAATAATGTTTTATATGCTTCTCTAGGTTTTGATACATTAATCGATTCTAGTTTCATAGATATTTTCCCAAAGATAAATGCGCATTTATATTATTCAGAAACACAATTCAACTTAAGTATTAGTAAAAAATATAGAGTTCAATACTTAAAAACAGAAATAATACAAATTTTATCAGATAACATAAATTTCAAAGTTGTACATGAAGATTTTAATAAAATTGAATCAAGGACTTTTGCTTCTATTGAGGTTAAAATATAATAAGGATCTAGTCATAATCATTTATAGTAAAAATCTACTCGTACATATCCCAGACAAAGAAAAAAGCTATACTAGAATTTCGCTATTGATCTCTATTCTTTATAAACACACGTAGATGTTAACCCTTTTAACTCTTTCACTAAGCCGACTCTTCCAAACTAACATTATAACTAAACCCCTCGGACTCAAGAGCATCTCTTAGGGCAAACTCAATTATAGGCTTTACTGGAAGTTTTAATTTTTTAGCAATCGTAGCTGCTCTTTGAGGGGATGGAATTCTTCTTCCTTTCTCAATGTCACATAAGTTTTGCACCGAAAACCCAAGCTTCTTGGAAAATTCAACTTGCGTTGCTCCTTCAGCTTCTCTTAAAGCTTTTAATAGTTCACCAAATGACAGTCTTCCATAAATATTTTCTAATTCTTCAAAATATGATTTCTTTTTAGTAGTCATGTTTATTTACCTCGATCATTAAAATTTCTAAATGCCCTTTAGTTTCTTTATATATGGCCCTATAAGCTTTACTAAGTCTAATTGACCTCTGCCCCTTTCTCTCACCCTTTAAAGGTTCATCATGATAGCCCTTATGCTTTCTCACCTCTAAAATTCCTTGAGATTCCACAAGAAAAACCCAAAATATAAACTTCTTTCTAATATGATCAGGTATTTTCTTTAAATCTTTATCAAACTTAGATGTTCTTTTAATTTTTGTCACAACTTCCATATCCTTTATTATTATACTTCAAATTGAAGTACTATTCAACCTGTAAAACTAAACCTAAAATAATTACTAAAAAGTAAAAACATGTTCCATTTATGTTCCACCACTTTCAAAAA
>JBFKKF010000288.1:0-3603 GCA_041631355.1 Bacteriovoracaceae bacterium
AGCAAGATAATGACCTACTTGTTTTACTAACCACTAGTGGTGTACAAGAACTCAATTTTCCTAAAAAAGGAAAGGAGTGGAGAGAATTTGAAAACAAGTCAAAAATGATAAAAGCGACTAATTCGAAGCTTCTTGGAAATGTGTATGCTTCAGGAGCAAGAGCGGAAAACTTTTGTGGCATTTATGATCAAAGTAGTATTCTTACTCGGATTTTCTCGGGAGCAAAGCAACAAGGTCTTGAGTTTTCAATAATTAATCCATTTGATTAAAACTATATAAGTTAGGGAAAATTATGTTTTATCATTTACAAAAAATATATCGTGGTAGTTATTTGTTACCTTGTTTTATGTTTATAGTTCTATCTTTAGACATACACTCAGAGACTCTGTCAAAAGTAGAGGTTCAAAAACTTCAAAAAAAATTAAAGCAAAAAGAAACGCTACTGCAAAAAAGAGCAGTTGAGCTTGAAGGTAAGAATCAAAAAATAAATGAGTTAAGTAAATGGAAAATAGAAAAAAGACAAAAAATATCTAACCTTGAAAGTAATAAAGTCTTGCTGACCAAGTCTATCCAAGAACTAAAACAAAAGATCAAGACCTGTGAGGGAAGACTAAATGGTAGCTCTCACGAAATTGGTAATCTGGTACAAGAGACAGAGCTGCAACAAGGACAAATTAGTTCCGCAAAAAAGGAATTAGGAGATTTGAAGAAGCATCATTCAAATTGCTTGAACAAAATGAGTCTGCTTAAAAAACAGTTTAAAAGACTTGAAAGGGAGTATGAAAGAACTATTTCCAAGAGGTCTGGACGGGATTCTGGTATAAAAAGGAAATTAACAGCTAAACTTCAAAAAAGAATTAGTGGCATTAATAAATCTGTTTGGGTCGATAACTCCAGTGGTAATATTGTCATACAATTTGGTAAATCCTTTGGGTATAAGCCCAATAGTCACAACTTAAAAAAGAATAGTTATAAACTTTTATTAAAAGTGATTCCTGCTCTGGCAGAGATTTTATTTAGCGATGAAACACTGAGATTATCTCTTAAGTCAGTTAATTTTGCTGTCCACGGCTCCCCCCAGTACGGAGGTAAATTCATACCACTTAATCCTCATAATAATTTAGCTTATGCTTACAATATGCGTCTAAGTGCACAAAGAGCAGTGACAATAACGAACTTTATTTTCGGTAGGCGAATGATTGATTACCCTTATAAAAATGAGCTAAGAGCTATTAGTCGGGCCACGGGAGAGAGTTATTCTCATCCAGTTAGGGCCGTGAGAAAAACAAAGAACTGTGGTGAGTATGATTGTATAAAATCTCAAAGACTTGAGATTGAAGTGGAGTTCAAGGGATAAAAAAGCCCCAAAATTCTACTTTGAGGCTTAGTATTTATTTTTTATAAGCTTCTAAGATCCATTTCTAGAATTCTATCAAGAGCACTTTTGAATTCATGACAATATTTCGCATTCTGATTCATTGTTCCTGGGTCAATTAGTATTTCTTCGATTTTCTCATTCTTATTCATGTAAATAACAATACGCTTTTCTTGTTTTTCATTTAATTGTTCTCCAAAAACACATCTATCGTAACCTTCGCAGTCGTTAAAGGAATTTTTTTCAACCTCAATGATTTGATATTCTGATCCTTCAATATAGGCATAGTCTTTTAAACCTAGCTTAAACTTGATAGAACATTTCTTACCAGTTTCCACATATTTACCACTAACAGTGCCGTTTTTAACTCGTGCTGAAAATGCTGAAATTGAGAATAATAATGAAAGTGCTAATACTAGAAAACGCATAATTTTTGCCCCTTGTGTTAAATTATGTAAGCTTTAAAAACGGGGCGAAGTATAGCATACAATGTAACCAGATTCGTAAATTACTAATTTATTTGAAAAAATTACATAAAACCCGATAGATGGAGTTACTGAACAGTGTACTCGTCAAGGTCATCTTTATGTACATCATAAATTGAATTACAGTAATCGCACCTTATTTCCACTGCTGGTTTCTCTGCAAAAATATGTTCCCTATCGGCTTTTGGTAAACTGAATAAATTCTCTACCATTTTCTTTTTAGAGCACGGACAGTGAAAGGAGATTTCCTTAGATCCGATATAGTGAAAATCGGCATCTTTTAAGATTTGTTCAGCTTCTTCAACATCTGTGTGCTTTAGCTGGAGAAGTTGTTCAAAGAGATCCTTATATTGGGTAGTTATTTGCTTAAGGCTTAGATCTTCGAAGTCCTCTATTTTACTGTTAACGTTTGCAGGAGGTAGTTTTACTATCATAAGACTATTGGACTTATCTTCTGAGATTTTGATAAGAGCATTATTTTGGTATGATTTCTCTATTACTTCATTCACAATATCTTCTAGTTTGTGCTCTTTAAACTCAAGTACAGTTAAGTAGGGGGCTTGTCTTGGAGTCATCTTACTTATTCTGCATTTTCCCGTCAGTGTCGTTGGGAAATCATCAAAATCTTCAGGGAGTAAAAGTGTTCGATAATGCCCGTCAGGAGATATTTCAACTTTATAGCGATAGTAAGGTTCCTCGCTGTCAATATAGAAGCCTAGGCGTTCGTTTGGTTTTATAAAGTTAATCATTTGAAGGGAACTAAGCAGTGTCTTGTGATAGAAGTCATAAGCATAAGGGCCTATGTTATGAATTTTACTGATCTGCCCCATTGCAGCATGTCCTTCTATAAAGCTTATAGAGAATCCATGGGTATTATTAATGAAGCTGTACTGTTTACTCTTATGCATTGTCTGATAACTCTCTGTTTTACGTAACTAGTATTATTTTGTAGAATTCTTACAACTTTTTAAGTGAAAATAAAAGATGCTATTTATAGATTTAATGCAAAGAACTGAAGAGTTCTTTCTGGAAATTTCAAAGAATTATTCAAATCAAAGGATTTTTGTAATTACTCCCAATCCACAAATTGCGGATATGGTAAGAGTGCGTTTTGATTCTCATGGTAAGCAGGTGGAAGCCCTGACTATTTCAAAATTTGTACAAGAAGAACTCCTTTCATTAACAGATGAAGAGATCAGCTTAACAGGAAAATCTGAGCTGATCTTACTACTAGGGGCAATTTGGAAAAAAATTGGAGGCGAGAAAAGTTTTAGCCGCTTTAAAAGTGCATTTAACTTACTTACAGAATTTAGAAGCTTTACGATTAGTGAACAAGTTTTAGAAGCAGTATTGGAAAACTATCCGGAGGAGTTAAGTTCAGGAGTTTTATGGCAACAAAGATTTCTCGAGCAGCTTGATATTGTTGATGAGCACAAGGCGTATTATACTTTGTCTGAAGTTTTGCGTGCTGGTGACCTGAATCCTGAGTACACAGTTAAAGATGTAATTATTTTTTATGGCTTCGAGCATATGACAGCGTTACAAGTTGATCTTATAAAGGCCTACTCATTAAGAAGTAAGATACATATTCCATTTTATGGTCCCGCTTTTGAAAAGTCCCAAGGGGCAGACTGGATTAAGTGGATAGAAGAAAAAGCTCAGATACGTGAGCTTGCAAATTCTTCGACGGACACCAGGAAGGAATATAAATTGTACGAGTATCCTAAAAACTATCTTGGTAAG
>JBFKKF010000289.1:0-3593 GCA_041631355.1 Bacteriovoracaceae bacterium
CACATGATTGCCAATTTTAGCATTGTGGGCAATTTGTACAGAGTTATCAATTTTACATCCATTACCAATAACTGTGTCAGTAAATGCTCCACAATCAACCATGGAGTTTGATCCAATTTCGACATCGTCCCCAATTTTCACACCGTACAAATGCCAAATTTTTTGATGAACACCATCGATGAAGTTATAACCAAACCCATCTGCTCCAACGATAGTACCAGAGTGGATTCTGCAGTTTTTTCCTATTTCGGTAAAGGAATAGATTGTGACGTTTGGAAAGATGATGGTTTCATCACCAATAATCGAATTAGGCATAACAACGGAACCAGGTAGAATCCGAACATTTTTTCCAACTGTAACATTTTCCCCGAGAAAAACATTCTGTGAAACCTCTGCACTGGGATCAATATCCACTGTCCCCATTTGCCTACCATCAACTTGGTAATTAATATTTTTAAATTTTTCCTCATGAAAAGGCTTTGAAAAAGAGCACATTGCTTTTTCAATATTATCAACTGTTGCAACCCAGCCAAAATGTTCCTTAAGCTCTTTTTGTTGCTTAGGAGTTAGTGACTCGTTTAGTTTAGATAACAATACAAGACCTGACTGCAAAAAATCTGAATTGGTAGATCTTCTGCCAATAGAGTTAAGAAACCTCATATTTTTAACAAAACAAAAGGTCCTCTCTAACGGGTCCTCGGAATGGGAAATGCTCTCAATTGGAAATGCATCCACATCCCCAGTAACCAGTTTAAGTGAATTATCTAGTTGTTTAAGCGCTTCAAATTCCATCATTTTTACTTGGAATGTTTTTTATCGTAAGCCTTAATTACTTGCTCAGTAATATCTACTGTTGAGGCAGCATAGACAATCGGTGACGAGCTAATTTCAAATGTCATGGCCACTTTTTCTTTTTTAGAAACATCATCAATAATTGGCTTTAACTTATCTAGTATCGGTTTTTTAAGTTGCTTTTCTTGCTTCTGAATTTCTTTCTGGTATGTCATCATCTGATTTCTAACTTCAGCAATTTTTTTCTGAATTTCAGCACCTTTTTTTGCTTTTGCAGCATCAGATAGAACTAAGTTTTGCTTTTGGAAATCTTTTTGCATTTTTGTGATTTTTTCCTCTTCGGACTTAATCAACTTTTGTTTGGCTTTAAATGACTTCTCAAGAGTTGTATTTACACTTTTACCCTCTTTAATTGTCGCCATAACCTTTTGAATATTTACAATTCCAATCTTAACCTCAGCAAAACTGCTTACCGAAAAAACCATTAATGCGATTAATAATATGTTTTTCATACAAACTCCTTCTATATAGCTTTAGTGTTATCGCTGTTATTAAAACAGCTGTCCAATATCAAAGTGGAATTGGTGTCCGGCTTCATTTTCTTTCGGGTCAACAGGGTATCCAAATTCAAACCTAAGAACACCAATTGGTGAAAACCATCTAAATCCAAATCCATAATCTTGTCTTAAAGTAAAATTATCGCTTTCAAACTCTTCTTCGTACACATTACCCGCATCATAGAAAACAACCCACTTAAGCCCAGCTTCTTTTACTAGCGGATGCTCAAGTTCAAATTGCCCAAGAACAGAAACCAAACCACCTACGTTAAAAAATCTTGATCGATCTGTGCCATTTTCCTGTAAGAATTCTTGCGGTCCAATGTCTTCGAAGTTAAACCCTCGCATATTTCTAGCACCACCCATTTGAAACTTTCTGGTTCTAGGTATATTTTTATCTGCTTTCGTTTTCATGATTTGATCAACTTTAACCCTCGATCTAAAAATGAGTTCATCGTAAACAGGTTTGTACATCCTACCTTCTATACTGCCTTTCAACCAAAATTGATCGCCATAGAAGCCTGAGTTTTCAAATGAAATCGAACCATAGTATCCGTCAGTTGGTTCGAAAATATTATTTCTACGATCATACCTTAAAGTTGATTTAATAGAGACTGAAGTTCCATTTTCATCATCTAGGATAATTGTAGGATTTCTTACGTTACTAATATCTGTAACTTCATGTCTTAGAGTTAGGAACAGTCTTGTATACTCAAAGATTGGATAACCAACTCGAATATCCCCCCCATACTTTTCTGAGGAGAACGAGCTCAATAGACCATTTTGAGTTTTATAAATATCACCACCGGCCGTCCATCTCGTATCTAGAAAATATGGCTCAGTAAAACCTAAATTATAAGTTTTCTGATTCTGTGCTAATGAGATATTTAAGTTTAAATTTTGACCTAAGCCTCTAAAGTTATTCTGAGAAACACTTGCCTGGAAAAATCCTTGAGTGGCAGTTGAGTACCCAGCACCAAGGGAGATTTGTCCTGTCTGACGCTCCTTAACAGTAATCTCAACATTAAGAATATTATCCTTTCCTTTTGGGGATACCGTATTGAAAATAACACTTCCAGGCTCAAAGAATCCTAGACGATTAACATTTTCTTTAGACTTTCGAAGTAGACTTCCTGAGTACTTCATTCCCTCGTATACTCTTAATTCGCGTCGTACAACCTTATCTCTTGTTTTCGTATTTCCCTTAACGATAATTTTTCCAAAATATGCAATATTTCCTTTCTCAAAAGAGTAATGGATATCTACCTTATTCTCACCTGGAACAATCTGAAGCCTTCTGAGTACGTTCGCAAATGCATACCCTTTATCTTGATACATCTCAGTTAAAGTTTGAATATCTTTTCTTAACTCTTCTTCAGAGTATGTTTTTCCAGAGTTTAGTTTAATTTTCTCTCTCATTTCACTTTCAGTGAATAAAAGCTCACCATTAAAAAAGATATTATTAACACTAAATTTAGGACCCTCTTTCACATCAATTGTAATGAAAATCCACTTTTTATCCTCAGACACAGTTATAACAGGACTGCCAATATTAACTTGTAAGTATCCCTTTGTTTTATAGAGAAATTTAAGCCTCTCAACATCAGTTTTGAAATGAAATTCTTTGAAGCTGCCAGAGCCACTCAGGCCAGAAAATAGTGACTCCTCCTGAGTATGCATAAATGCTTTAAGGTCTGCATCCGGAACTTCGTGGTTTCCAAGAAAGATAATCTTTTTTACTTTAACCTTATCGTATTCTTTAACTTTGAATTCTAAGTCAAGTCCACCAAATTCATTTTTAACCAGATCGTAACTTACGCTTGCCAGATAAAAGCCCTTTTCTTCGTAATGCTTTTGTAAAAGACCAATATCACCCTTAATTGTATTTACATCTAAAATATTAAATTCTTTGGTTTTAATTTGTTCTTTCAAATCATCAGCGGAGATTTCATCGTTACCAGTAAATAAAATCTTACTAATAATGGGCTTCTCAACCACTTTGAGTACAAGATAGTTTTTACCGTTCTTAACTCTATGATAAGCCTCTACAGACTCAAAGTACTTCATATTATAAATTTTCTTTATGTCACTTCGAAGAACGTAATTTGTTAGCTCAACACCTTTTTTTGCATCTATTTTTTCAGTAATTGCCTCGGCTTCGACTTTTTTTGCTCCCTCAACTTCAATTCCATCAATTTTAAATAGTTTTTTTGGCTCACCTAAAAAGGTATCTCCGTAAGTGTA
>JBFKKF010000290.1:0-3573 GCA_041631355.1 Bacteriovoracaceae bacterium
GAAGGAAGTTATGTAATCAATGGTTTGACTTGTGCTCTGGGGAGAGGAAGTTGTGAGGAAAATAAAATGCCTTACCACTTCGCAAGACAGTATATTAAAGCAGTTCTAAATTGTAATAATCAAGCTTGTTTAACTAATCATATGAGAGATTATTATCTCAAACATGAAATCATTCAAAACAAAATAAATCATGAACTTCTGTGCTATAAAAATAGAACAACTTTCCAAAGAATAATGGGGTTTATCAATGTAAAATGGGGGGATCTCTCAGAGTTGGTAAATAAAACTATCTTAAAAAATTCTATCAAGAATAGATTCCTAACTGATGAGGAAGTAAATGAAGTTCTAAGGGTATCAGGAGATGAAATTGAGTTTTTAAAGAATATTCTGACAACCAAAGATTGCACTGAAAATCGAATAAGGCCAAAAAAGTGGAATACTCCTAGAACTCAGTACTATAAAGAATTTCAAAACCTTGATAGCAAGCTCAAGCTCGTCATTGATCAGCTAAGGAACCAGAAATCTAGCGCCGCTGAAATGTGCTCCAGTTATTACTTTGAAACAGTTGATTCACATAAATCATCAGAGGAAGTCATTGGAGAAGGCAATTGTGGAGCTCATGCTGTAGTAATTATTGGAAGTCAGTTTAAAGATGGTAGATGCCAATTAAAAATAAGAAATTCCTGGGGAGTTGGTGCAAGACTTCATGGGTGGATTGATGCAAAGGATTTTTTAGATGCGACTTATGGCCTTATTACTTACTAGTATCATACTGGAAACACAACCAGTAAGTGCAAATTCTAACTCGATTAAGATAAGGTATCAGCAAATTCGTATTCATGCTCTAAAAAAATCCTCCCTCGCGCTTTCAAATGTAAAAACCTTTTCATCCCCTCGGAATATACAGAAAATCAAGAACAACTTTAAAGTCATGAAGGGAGGTATAAACCCTGCTGATACTTTGTGTAAAAATCTATTTCAAGGCTCAGCAAGAGTTTTTACTCACCCAACTCGAGACGAGGAATCAATTTGTTATTATTCCGATAAAAGTTATTTTTTTACTTGGGATCTGGTAAAGAAAGCTTTCTAGCTCAGTATCTGCGTAAGGATATATCCCCACATAATTATTAACACAACTGAACTCATTGCAAACACAACTAATCTTCGAACTAACTTATTTGAGTTGAGATGAATTATTGTATGGATAATTCTCAAACCGACAAAAGACCAAGCCAAGATGACGTGAATAATATCTACTTCTATTTTAATTAAAATAAATAATGATAAAACGAAATAGAGAATTGGCATTTCAAAGAGATTAGAAAAGTGCCTAGAAGACAATATTACAGTTTTTGGAACATTTACCCCCTCTGCCTGATATTGTTTAAAATAGTAAGGAGATAGCTCTCCATTCCTAACGGCTGTTATCCTCCTAATAAACATTTGAACAAGTACGAAACAGGGAATAATTAACTGAATCATCAGTGCTAAAATAAAATATTTTTCCAAACTCATTTCATCCCCTTAAAACAAAAAGGGAGGACTTAGTCCTCCCAATATCTAAATAAACTTAAAAGTTTAAATTAGAACATTTCTTTCCAAGCTTTACCTGGACGGAACTTAGGAAGAGTCTTAGCTTTGATTTTGATCTTCTCACCAGTTGCTGGGTTAACACCAGTTCTAGCTGCTCTTCTTGTTTTTGTGAAAGTTCCAAATCCTACTAGAGAAACATCGTCACCTTTCTTAACAGCTTTCTTGATTGTCTCAAGCATAGTGTTAACGAAAAGGTCAGCATCTTTCTTAGAAAGGTGGTTTAAAGTCTTAGTGTTTAAAATTGCTTCTACAAGCTCTTTTCTGTTCATGATCTCTCCTAAACATCAGTGTTAATAATACTATAGGAAAATCATTGCTCGTTTATTTTTAAATGGCAAATCTTTTTTTACTATTTTCTTTAAAAAAATGTTTTTTAATGAATCTTTCTAAATTCCCACCCAAAGGGCTTGCCAAGGTATTTTTTTTAGATTATTGCCCCTACCTGCAAAAAAAGCCCAGGATAAATCCGGGGCCTTTTACAAATTATCTCAATTTATATTTTAAATTATAGTGAAACTTTTCCTCTTTTCTTTAGCTCCTCAATAATTCCATCAAAGTGTGATGGAGGGTATGCACCCTTAACTGGAATACCGTTCAGTAGGAAACCAGGTGTTCCTTGGAATCCAAACTTTCTAGCTTCCTCTAGATCTTCTTCAATTCTTTTTTTAACTTCTTCTGAATCTAAATCAGAAGCTAGTTTCGTCATATTTACACCTAATTTTTTCGCTACGGACTTGAAAAACTTTTCGCCTTTTTTAATCTTAGAAAAGTCTTCAAATAGTTGGTCATGAAATTCACCTGCTTTTTCTTTTGACTGCAATCTGATGGCTTCATAATACTGAGCTGCAGGCATTGCATTTGGATGAAAGCTTAATGGTAAGTGCTTATAGATAAATTGAATTTTTCCTTTATATTTTTTCAATAATGCTTGTACAGTTTGATAACCTCTTGAGCAAAACGGACACTCAAAGTCAGAGTATTCAACAAGTACTAAAGGAGCACCTTTTGTCCCTCTAATCACTTCGTCATCTCTAATCTCTGGCTCCATAGGATTATTGTAACTATCCTCTAGTCTCTTTTTCTCTTCTTCTTCCTGTTTCTTTCTTTGAGCACCTTGGGCTGTTTTAACGGCTTCATTTAATGCCTCGATAAACTGCTCTGGATTTTCTTTGATTGCATCCGTTAAAATTGCAGGATTTTCTTTAAGCATTTCACCTAGTTGTTTTTCACTCATTGGAGTACATGAAACTACCATTGCCATCACGATAGAAAGTACTATTAAACTCAATTTCATAATTTCCCTTTTGTTTTAAAGTTCCTTGTTCTTATTTATCATTATTTTACGATTTATTATCTTCAGTTCTGCACTCTCTTGCAACTAAATCTAAATATTTATTAAAAGCACGCCCATGCGGTCTAATATGAGCGTAACCAATTAGATGAACCCTTGCTTCATGATTTCCCCTCATAAATGAGCGCATAGTTGCAAAGTATGCAAATACCGCCCCCGATACTTTTGAGTACAGATGAAAAGATAAAGTAATATAGCCAATAGAAGTTAATATTACTGCCAAAGTAACTGTTGTATTAAAAATCGATGACTGATTCATTATAAACTCTGCAATCACAGCTTTTTTACTACCAATTGTTTCCAGTGCTAACGTAATTAAGTATTCATTTATTGTTGAAACGAAAATAACCATAGAGTAAGCCGTCACCAAAACAACAATGGTAATAATTAAAAGGAAATGAAAGAAAAATGGGTGAAAATGGAAAACGCTGTTTTTTCATTGACGCGGGAAAAAGAAACACTGAATGCGAGGATACAAGAATATGATAGGAAGGCAAATGAGCTGTCCGGGCTCTCGGGGCGGCGCATGGAAGCTAACCGTTTAGAAATCGATGAGAAGAATAAGATGATCGCAGAGCAAGCCAAGCGTATCGAGTCATTAAGCGAGGAATTAAAAACGGTAAATGCCA
>JBFKKF010000291.1:0-3566 GCA_041631355.1 Bacteriovoracaceae bacterium
AAATCAATACAAAGTTCTCACATTCTCATCAACAATCCCTAAAAGATTGCACCGCCTTTTTACTGCCTATGGATTTGGACCTTATGCATTCGAGACTAGTATCACTAAGGACGATGTAACTAAAACCAAAAAGGAGCCCTTTGCTCCTGCCCTATTTTTCTATCTAAATTATAAACTCTCTGAACATAGTTCTATTAGAGGTTTTGATGCTGCCATCTGGAAGGAGTCGACCTTTAACAATGCTGGAATGTATCTAGGTAGTGATTTTGGTTTCTCTCTGGATAATAAACTATACTTTACCACCCTCCTTGGTGTTCAGTATTTATATTATAAGTTTGACAATGATAGCGCGATTATTTCTGAGCCCATATTCCCTCAAGGAATTGAGTTTATGTACCGCCATTTATTCGACATTCCTAATTATATTTTATCTGGAGGTGTATTCTTAAGTACCACTAACGAGATTGCATACGAAAATATCTGGCTAAGATGGGGTAAGAATTACTTTTGGGAGCTCAATTATATCCACTGGGGTAAGGAAGACTTTGAGGCCAGTATGTGGGGACTCTCTATCGGACTTCCTTTCAAAGGATTTCTCTAATCCCATTATTTTGGTAGGAACTGGTTAACCCATTTAAAAACTAACATTCCCCCAAGCATTGCTATAATAAATGCAAATACTTCTGCTTTTAAGGTAAATAAATTAGCAATCCCAGGTCCTGGACAAATGCCTCCAATTCCCCAGCCAATTCCAAATAATGCTGATCCCACAATTAATCGCCAATCAACTGTGGTTGAGGTCGGTAATGAAAAGCTAGGAGCAAAAATAGGGTTTTTACGCTTAAGCACAAATCTAAATAATATTAAATTTAACCCTGCAGCACCGCCCATAACAAAGACCAATGCTGGATCCCAGTCTCTAAAAATATCTAAAAATCCGATCACTCTGTTTGGATCAACCATACCAGACACAGTAAGTCCGATTGAAAAGATAACTCCTACTAAATAGCTTATTAATAATTTCATTTTATGCTCCTCTCAAATAAACAGTAATGATTCCCACTATCATAAATGATAGCGTGGCCACTAATGATCTGAGGGAGAGTCTAGGTAGGCCACAAACCCCATGTCCTGAGGTACAGCCGCTGCCTAATCGAGTTCCAAAGCCCACTAGGCCCCCAGCAATAACCATTTCAAATAATGATGATGGAATCTGATATTGAAAAAAGTCTGGTCTAAATAAAAAGACCCCGAAAGAGCCTGTCAGGATCCCTGGAACCAGGGCGACCCTCCAGTCATTTTCTCTAGTAGGTTTTTCTAATAATTGAGAAACAATACCGGTGACTCCAAAGATTCGTCCTTTAAATAACAATAATAGAGTGGCGGCTAGTCCGATTAGTAGCCCCCCTATTAATGGATAGATAACATCTACATAATTCATGATTTTCTCCGTTTTACATACTCTAAACTAAATTATCTCATTTTAACATTTTTCTCTTTGATCTGGATCAAAATTGGATTTTGTTAAAGAAAGTAGCTAATATTTATGCATGAACAAAAAACAAATGACCCTTATAATACTTATTATATTCCCACTAGCACTTCTCTATCTATTTAGTGATAGTATTGCTCAAAATCAAAACTATCATCATTTCGCCGACACAGATAAGATTTGGGGGATTAATAATTTTCATAATGTTATTTCTAACTTGGGTTTTACGCTTGTGGCCATATATGGTTTGGTGCAATTAATAGCTCAGACAGATGTAGCTATCAGTTGGATACTCTTCATAATTAGCGTGTTCTTTGTTGCCCCTGGCTCTGCCTATTATCACTATAATCCTAATGACCAAACGCTTTTGTGGGATAGACTACCAATGACTATAGGTTTTATTTCCCTGAGCTGCTATGTATTAAAAGACGTATTTCATGTGAAAAAAGAGAGCTCACTTTTGATTCCTGGCATGGCCCTCGGATTATTATCACTTTATATTTGGACTAATTTTCAAGATTTAAGGGCCTATTATTGGGTGCAATTATCTCCTATTGTTATCATTTTATTTGCTACAAAATTCTTTCCTAGTCCGCTGCTTCCTCCCCGCCATATTATATCTGCAGTTGGACTATATATCCTTGCCAAACTAACTGAGCGTTTTGATGTTCAGATCGATTCGTATCTCCATTATAGCGGGCATAGCGTCAAACACGTATTAGCTGCCCTAGCAGTTTTTGCACTAATCCTAACTCGAAGTAAATACAACAAAGATTTGACTAAGGCCTAAGATCTATCTAATCTGCTGTGAAAAATATGGAGTTCAATGTGAATAATCAAGTATCAGAAATTTTTGATCCTAATTTATGGGATGAAATAGATCAATTTAAATTTCAAGACATCACTTATCATCGAGCTAAAGATCAGGGCACGGTTAGAATTGCCTTTAACCGACCTGAATGCAGAAATGCCTTTCGACCTCAGACAGTTGATGAGCTATACCAAGCATTAGATCACGCTAGACAGTCCTCAGATATTGGAGTTGTGCTTATTACTGGTAATGGGCCAAGCCCCAAGGATGCTGGTTGGGCATTTTGTTCTGGCGGTGATCAACGTATTAGGGGAAAAGATGGTTATAAGTATCAAGATGGTGATCAAGATAGCACTGATCCCGCAAAACTTGGAAGACTCCATATTTTAGAAGTCCAACGTTTGATTCGATTCATGCCTAAGATTGTGGTTGCCGTAGTACCAGGATGGGCCGTGGGTGGCGGTCATTCATTACACGTAGTTTGTGATTTAACCATCGCTTCAAAACAACACGCCATTTTTAAGCAAACTGACCCAGACGTTGCTAGTTTTGACTCTGGTTACGGATCAGCATACCTGGCCAGACAATGTGGACAAAAAAGGGCACGGGAAATATTTTTTTGTGGCTTTAATTACTCAGCAGAAGAAGCCTTCCAGATGGGAATGATAAACAAAGTTGTTGATCATCAGGACCTAGAATATGAGTCTTTAAGATGGGCAAAAGAGATGAATTCTAAATCTCCAACTGCAATGAGGATGCTAAAATTTGGATTCAATCTACTGGATGATGGCCTGGTTGGACAACAATTATTTGCTGGAGAGGCGACTAGACTTGCCTACGGAACAGATGAGGCAAGAGAAGGCCGAGATGCTTTCGTTGAAAAACGAGAAAAAAACTTTTCCGATTTTCCATGGCATTATTAATTTAGTCTAAATGAACTTCGCCTAAATAGTATTTAAGACGAGAAACATCTTCTTTAATTTGTGAAATTTGTCCCAGAATTTTATTACTCATTTCCAAGGCAGAGTCTTGAGTTGAAACGATCACTGGGTCTAAATTTTGTCCGTACTCTTCTGCTTGAGAGTCTAGATCATCAAATTCAGTTAAAAGTTCATTGAGAGGATCATCGTAGAGTTCGACATCAGTTTTTGCATCTAATTCAAAACTATGTTGAATATCACCAAATTTGACTTCAATCACATTCTTGTGTTTGTCCAGCGCTATACTATCCATTGCTTTTGGCTCCTTTTTAACCCTTATTTG
>JBFKKF010000292.1:0-3548 GCA_041631355.1 Bacteriovoracaceae bacterium
GTGATAGAGATTATTGAAGGGCTTAAGCAATATGTTCCTAAAGGAAGCCAGAACGCTGCTGGCATTAATAAGGCCCATGTCTCTATTAAGGTGTCTGCTCTTTGTCATGACTTCAAACCTCAAGACTTTGGTTATACTTATAGTAAGGTGGCACCTAGGTTGAAAAAAATATTGATCAAAGGCATGGAAGAAGATGTTTTTGTCAATATCGATGCCGAACACTATCACTATCGAGATAGCGTATTTGAGATATATGCTAAGCTCTTACTTGAGACTGAGGAGCTTAAAAACTATAAGAGCACGGGAATTGTTGTACAAGCTTACTTAAGAGATGGACATAAGCACTTGCAAGACGTAATGGATCTCGCTCATAAAAGAGGGATTAGAATGCCAATACGCCTCGTGAAAGGGGCCTATTGGGATGCAGAGACCGTTGAGGCGGATGCCCATAATTATAATGCTCCAGAATTTTTAAACAAAGAGGAGACTGATCTTCATTATCGTCAATTGGTGTATCTAACTCTTAAAAATGACCAATTACTTCATTTGGCCCTTGCCTCTCATAATATTCAGGATCATTGCTTTGCAGAGGCATTAAGAGAATCTCTTTATCCAAATGCACCAGTTATAGAGCATCAATGTTTGCATATGACCTATGAAGGCTTAAGTGTGGGTCTTTCTAAGATGAAATGGCCTACAAGAAATTATATCCCAGTTGGAAACCTTTTAGTTGGTATGGCCTATCTCGTGAGAAGAATTATGGAAAATTCCTCTCAGGTTGGTGTTTTGACAATTATGCGCTCCCATAAGAAGAATTTGAATTTTCAAGCTCCGCTAAAAGTGTTGGAGAAAACAATTGAGAATAAAGTGTACTCATACGACTGTGCGGTTGAGGTACTTAGTAAAGATTTTAAAAATATTTACCCCATTAGAACCTATATCCCTAAGCACTTAGAAAGAGTAAAAAAACAACTTGATCACGACCTTAGTGCTTTGGCCGCTGGTAAGTTGTTTCACAATAGTGGGGAAAAAGAAATTCCTTGTAGTTCAATGTCTGAGACAGTCTTAGGAAAAATTCACGATAATACTAATGATGAGATAGAGACAAAAATTCAAAATTTATTTGTTGGTTATCAAAAATCAAATTGGAAAGAAGATTCCCTCAAACGCTTTTCTTGCCTTAAGCATCTTGCGGATTTAATGCTTTTAGAGCGGGAACGCTTAACGAGTTTAATCATGCTTGAAGCCGGTAAAAGCATTGAAGAAGCGATTGCCGATGTAGATGAGGCCATCGATTTTATTCATTTTTATGTGAGTGAGCAGTCAAAAAACTATGATAGCAAAGAGTTTGCAGCAAAAGGGATTGTCGGGGTAATTGCTCCTTGGAATTTTCCCCTGGCCATCTCTTGTGGCATGAGCGTTGCCTCACTTTGTTCAGGTAATCATGTTATCTACAAGCCGGCCGAACAAACATCATTGGTAGGGCTCGAGTTTATTCATTTATGCCGCAGGGCCGGGATAGGAGAGGATATTATTGCTATCGCTCTTGGTGAAGCAGAAGCCGGTAAATATATTGTTAATCACGAGCTTGTTTCGGGAATAGTTTTTACAGGTTCAAAAGCTGTAGGGTGTGAGATTTATAAAAAGGTAGCAACCTCTAAAACATCGAATAAATATGATTTTGAATCCATTCCTAAATTTGCTATTACTGAGATGGGTGGAAAAAATGCCATTATTGTCACTAATAATTGTGAGTTAGACGAAACTGTTTCGGGTGTTATTTACTCGGCATTCGCTCACGCGGGACAGAAGTGCTCTGCGGCCTCCAGGATCATTATTGACAATAAGGTCAAAGATGCCTTTATAAACCGCTTTATCGCTGCGGTGGAGGACTTAGAAGTAGGCCCTGCAACTTGCTTTGCAACCTATATTAATCCTCTTATAACTGAGCATGATCAAGAAAGAGTACTGAAATTATCTGACATGGCCAATGAAGAGGTTATTAGGTTGAATGGGACGCAGTATCTAACTTGTAAGAAACAGGAAGAAAATTTCTGTGTCACTCCTGGAGTTTTTGAATTATCACAAGAGGCAGTTCTACGTAATAAAACAGTCGCTTCTAAAGAAGTATTTGGCCCCTTAGTTCATATTGTTGGTTATGATAATTTAGATGAAGCTATTAAGCTATTTAACTCAACGGAGTATGCACTCACGGGAGGGATTTATTGCCAATCTCAAGATGATATCAACTACCTTATGGAGCATATGGAAGCCGGAAATATCTATGTGAATAGACCTAATACAGGAGCGCGAGTCGCCATTGAACCATTTGGTGGTTTTAAGATGAGCGGGACGGGACCGAAGGCGGGGGGAGTAGATTATCTTGAAAAATTTAATCGCTATATTCCAGCAGATCAACGCTCTGTAGATTATCTTATTGAAGATGTGCCCATGGTCTCTAATCTTGAAGCAGTAGTTTCAGGTCTGTCATATCCGAGACGAAGTGAAATTATCTCTAAAATTATTGCTCTTTTAGTTAATCATTTTGAAAGTTATTTTGGTGCCATAGGCGAGATGGATAAGTCTAAATTAGAGGATTTTTTGGCCTATATCGATTCTGGAGAAATGGATCTATCTCAAAGAGAGTTTCCTAATCGTTATATTCCAGGACAAATCAGTTTTGGCAAAAAAGATCTTTCTTTAGGGGTAGGCGTCTTAGTCGCTAGCGAGACTCATCTTTATATTGAAAATGTCTTAGATGCGCTTATTTCTTTATTACTAGGTAACGGGCTTAATGTCGTGGCATTAAATGAGATTATTTTTGAAAAGTGGAAAAAACTTTTTGAGTTATTTTATGCCCAGGGAATTTCTAGTTTTAATTTTACTCTATCAAAGCTTACTCGCAATGAACTCAATCTACATCTTGGGGCCAACGAATATGCATTTATCATCATGCCAGATGAGTTACATGATTCAGACATTATGGAAAAGGCGCTAGATAAAAAGTATCGAATGCAATTAACTAAGGTTATTAAAAGTGGTGGGGCCAGAACTTGGGATCAGGCCATTAATAATTTCAGTCACACTCGCGCTTATGCAATCAATACCATGAGACACGGAGCCCCTTTGGAGTTAACCCTATAGAATTAATAGAAACTATGACAAAGTATTATAGTCGGAAACCTAAAGTTTACATTAAACTAAATGAAATTAATTGCCCCCACTTGGTTTTACCTACATATTGAGCTAAACTGGCCATAGATGCACAATGACGTGGATCGGAGGTGAGACATGGATGATTTAAGAACAATTCTATCTTCTCATCACACTAAAGCTGGTGGAGACTCATCCAGTGCTGTTAAACCTATAAATGATAATGCTCAAGCGACTACTTCAGAGATACCAGATCTTTTTTTTGATGAAATTCTTATAGATTTTAAACTAACAAGAATCGAAGTACTGCTATTAATGTATTTGTATCGTATCACTTGGTGTAAACCAAATCTTCACCGAAAATATGGTATTGCTCCCATAGTATCCCACACAGA
>JBFKKF010000293.1:0-3545 GCA_041631355.1 Bacteriovoracaceae bacterium
ACCAAATATTCACCTTCCGTTAAAAGTACATTTTGTAAAATATTCGCAAACACAAGGTCATACTTTCTTTGAATCTGTTCTCTGTCTTTTGGAAGCAATAATTTTATTTGATCATTTTCTATCTGGTTTAAATCAATGTTTTGCCTACAATTATCTAGTGCCTGAGAGTCTATATCGTAAAGATCGATTTCGACTTCATTTGGTCTAAGTATCTCCAATGCTAATCCCAATATTCCAGAGCCACACCCAAAGTCGAGACAAGTGGTAAATGATTTATAGTTCAAGCTCATTAGTAATTTTAAACATAAAAATGTCGTCTCATGAGATCCTGTTCCAAACCCCATACCTGGATAAATATACACTTGATTAGTTGCCCTGGATTGGTAGCCCTCTTTCTCCCATTCTGGAATAATCTCTAACTCAGAAGATACTAAAATAGGCGTGTAGCCTTTTTTCCACTCTTCATTCCAGTCCTTAATTTCATCACTTTCACAACTTGATGGTATTTTTTGTTCCGTTAAATACTTATTGAACTCAACTGAGTCTAACTCATCCTCGAAATAATACTTCTTTAAAACTCCCTCGTTAGTTAGAACCTCTTCAACCTCGTATATAACACTTTCTGGAACATCACCCCCGGAGTATGACCTATCACCAAGTATTTCATCTACTTTTGGTTCATCAATCGAAAATTCCTCTACACCTGAGCAGTTGAACTGACTCATGGCCATATGATCTAGCTCATCAGATAGGTGAGGTGGGATTTTTGCCTGGATATAATAAAATTTACTCATAATCATGATATAGCAATAGTGTGCTCGAAATACACTAACTTATGAAAATTATATAATTTTTCTCTTTTTCTTTCATTCTTGTGCCATTTTATGATAAAGCTATCTACTTATAATTAAAGAGGTTTTCAGTGTACGTAATTGGAATTGCTGGTGGATCTGGCTCAGGAAAAACAACATTTGCACATAAAGTCCAAGAAAGGATTGGAGATGAAGACTCCCAAGTACTCTCAATGGATTCATATTATCTCAATAAACTACCAGAAGGATTAGTCACGCAAAAAGGCAATCCAAATTATGATCATCCCCATGCATTTGACTGGGAGCTTTTAAATCAACATATTTCTGACTTGAAAAGTGGTAGGGCCATAGAGTGTCCCGTATATGACTTCGCCTCCAACTCACGCCAACTTAAAGCCACTCAAGTCTCTCCCTCCCCCATAATACTATTTGAGGGGATTTTCACCCTATTTGATAAATCCATAAGAGAACTTTTAGATATTAAATGTTTTCTTCATGTAGAATCCGATATTCGCTTCACTCGCAGACTACACAGAGATGTCAAGGAAAGAGGTCGTTCCTTAGAGTCTGTGATTGAACAGTATTATGAAACAGTAAGACCGATGTATCAAAAATACTTAGATCCACAAAAACAATTTGCTGATTTTACGGTTGGAGAGGAAACTGATGTTGCCGCTGATATACTAGCAGCAAGAATTAAAGAATTAATTAATGAGTAAGTATGATTTAAAAATTTACCCAATGGGAGGAGTCGGTGAAATCGGCTCTAATATGACTGTTTTGGAACTTCAAAACGAAATGGTTATTATTGATTACGGTATCCTTTTTCCATATGATGACTTTTTCGATATAAACTATCTAATTGTTGATACTACTGAGCTTCAAAAAACTGAAAAAAAGATTACACTATTTATCACACATGGACATGAAGATCATATTGGAGCCATCTACCATTTCCTAATGGATTTTCCTCAAGCAACAGTTTATGCACCTAATTTTGCAAGGACCCTAATCCTTAAAAAATTATTAAAACGCAAGATGCAACATGAAATTAACCTCTATGATGAAAACACTGCTCTTGATTTTGAAAATTTCCAACTGCACCCTATACATGTGACTCACTCTATTCCTGATACCTTTGGACTCATTTTTCAAAACACTGATCTTGGTTTTTCTTTATTATTCATTTCCGACTTTAAAATTGATATGAATCCTCTATACGAGGAAGCATTTAATACTGAAAAGATTAAAAAGTTATTTTCAAAAACTAATAAAAATCTTGCGATGATAGACTCCACAAATATTTTGGTGCCTGGACATACCCCTTCAGAGTCTGACTTAACTCCTGATTTGGAAGATATTATCTCAGGAAACAAGCGTACCTTTATTACCATGTTTTCTTCCAATATTTACCGGCTCAAAAATATATTATCTCTTGCCAAAAAACATGGAAGAACAATAACCACAATCGGACAAAGTATCCGCTTCTATTTAGAATCCGCAGAAGAATCCGGCCTTATCAATTTAGAAGATTATAATATCAAAGATATAGACTCTATCTCCAATTATAATGATCCCAAGCTATTATTCATTGTCACTGGTAGTCAAGGGGAGTTTCTCGGTGCAACGAAACGTATTGTGAATGGCGATCAAAAACACGTTACACTTAATGAAAATGATTGTTTTGTTTTTAGCTCCAAGCCAATCCCTGGTAATGAGAAAAAAATCTACCAACTCTATAATGAACTTGCTCTTAAAAACGTAGAGCTTATTAATTTTATGAGTAAAAAGATACACGCCTCTGGCCACCCAGCTCAAGAAGACCTGAAGTATCTCGTTAGCAATATAAATCCTACAGACTATATTCCGATACACGGTGAAACTTTATTTTTACGTAAGCATGTCGAATTTATAAACGATAATTTTCCACAAATTAACACTCACTTTTTAACAAACTTCCAAGGTATTTTACTCAAGGGAGATAAATTATCATTTTTTGAAGTTTCTCAATGTGATCCCCTATTGATTCACGGAAACGGAATTACGATAGAAAGAGAAAGAATAAGTGAGCGTCGTAAACTTGCATGTAATGGTCTTGTTTCTATTTGTGTTAATAGTAAAACAAAGTCCATAAAGATTGAAACAAAGGGCTTGCCGGTTTCGGCAGACGAACATAAATACACCGTCACCGACTTGGTAGATTATACAATCTTTCATGAATACAAAAAAAGAGATCATGATTTTGTAACTGAACAAGCAAGAATTAAAATTAGAAAATTTTATAAAGAACTGCTTGGCTATAAGCCCATTACGCTTGTTAGTATGGTTTAATATGTTCGCCCTTGTAAAAAAGTTATTGAGTTCGTTTTCTAGATCTAATAAAGGCATTTGCTCAATATGTAATCTTCAATTCGAAGATGAGAGCCTTACCCTTATCGATTCTTTATCACTGTGTAAGCAAGACTATGCCCTCTATTGCAATTCTAACTGGATAGACTTTAAAACAGTGAAGAGTGATCCCGAGAAACCTGAAAACGCACTTATGATTCAAGACCTAAAGGATTTACTTACCCGAAACCATATTCCTTCCTATATTAAATGTACTTACTCACAAGAAGCTAATGGCAAAATTATTTCAACGTTCATTCTTTTCATTCCTGAGAATTTGGAGGAGAAGGCTTTTTCTTTTCACTCTTGAGTATTATTACATCTTTTTCTTTCTTTATTTTTTCA
>JBFKKF010000294.1:0-3529 GCA_041631355.1 Bacteriovoracaceae bacterium
CAGAAAAAGGGGCAAAACTCTCTTATTACGCTAGCTGGTGGATTAAGTCATATATACTTAAATTTATCCTTGATAATTTTAGATTGATAAAAATAGGAACCACGGCAGAGCAAAAAAAGCTTTTTTACAATCTTATGCGGGAAAAAGAGCGCCTTGAAAATCAGGGTATTACTCCGGATCCAAAACTGTTATCGGAGAATTTAGGAGTATCGGAGAAAGCCGTTAAGGAGATGGGTCTTCGCTTAAGCTCAAAGGGTCAAGAGGTTAGCCTGGATACACCAGTTGGTGAAGATACTGGCTCGGTACTGTCTGATTTTATGTCCTCTCAGACTGAAGACATTGATGACGCTCTTGCCCATGAACAAGGGCTTAAGATCCTAGAGGAAAACCTAGAACAATTTATCCAAGATCTCAAACCAAGGGATAAAGAAATCTTTAAAAAACGACTACTTAGTGAGGTTCCACCTTCTCTTCAGTCCATCGCTGATGAGTATGGTGTCAGTCGTGAGCGAATTCGTCAGATTGAGGCGAGATTACTTGAAAAATTAAAGGTTTACATGTCAGATTTTATTCGTTAAGTATAACGCTCAAAATAATTAATCTATGACTCGGTTGCAAAGATAATTTTGCTTCTTGGTTTAGATCGAAGGAGAAAACTATGTTAACAAAAGAACAAACAGCAGAAATCGTAAAAAAATTTGGTGGAGCTGAAGCTAATTCAGGTAAGGCCGAGGTTCAGGTGGCCCTTTTAACGGCAAAGATCAACTACCTTACTGAGCACTTTGGAAGTCACAAAAAAGATTATCACTCTAAAAGAGGCTTGATGAAGATGATTGGTAGAAGAAGAAGACTTCTTAAGTATGTAAATGCTCAATCACCAGAAAGATACAAAACGGTAATTAAAGAATTAGGTTTAAGAAAGTAAGTATTAAATTAATAAAGAAGAGGGGCCAGAAGGCCCCTTTTTTATTTTAAAAACGATAAATTTTTTATAGAATTTTAATGAATCGGAGTTTGTAAGTTGTGTTTTAAGGGATAAATGGATTTGAAATCATGTATTTTAAGTCGATTTATCTTTTAAACCCATCGTGCAAACTCCTCAAAACTTTTAGAAGGAGTATTTAATGTTAAATGCAAAAAAAGAGTTCACAATTAATTATGGTGGACGAGATGTTACGATTGAAACCGGAAGACTTGCTAAGCAAGCTGATGGAGCAGTTTTAGTAACAAGTGGTAAATCCCAGGTTTTAGTGACAGTTTGTTCAGCAAAAACTGTTAACGATGGGCAAGACTTTTTCCCACTAATGGTTGATTACAAAGAAAAATTTACGGCAGCTGGTAAGTTTTTAGGTGGGTTTCTCAAAAGGGAGGGACGTCCGTCAACTGATGAAATCCTACTTATGAGAATGATTGATAGACCACTTAGACCACTATTTCCTGAGGGATATATGGCAGAGACAATTGTGATGGCACAAGTTGTCTCATACGATCCTGAAGTTGATCCTGAGGTTCTTGCAGGACTTGGTACTGCAGCTGCTTTAGAAATTTCAGATATACCATTTGCAGGACCAATCGGTTTTTGTAAGGTTGGAAAAATTGATGGTAAACTTGTTCTCAACCCAAGAAAAGACCAGTGGGAAGACTCAACGATTGAGTTAGTTCTAGCTGCTTCTAAAGATGCAATCATGATGGTTGAAGGTGAGGCAAGTGAAGTTTCAGAAGCAGAAATGCTAGAAGCACTTCAGTTTGGTCATCAACAAATTGGGGAATTCTGTGACTTTCTAGCTAAGATAAGAGAAGAAGTCGGAAAACAAAAAAGAGAGTGGCAATCAGCTACTCCTAATGAAACATTAGTAAAAAAAGTAGAGGAATATAGCTCTGAAGCTAGAGCTTGCTTAGAGATCAACCCGAAGCTAGAAAGGGCCAATGCAGTTTCTGCACTTACTAAAAAAGTTGCGGAAGCTATTAAAGCTGACCCAGCTGCTTTTGGTTTAGAAAATGCTGACGAAGCTTCTAAAGAAGCTTACAAAGGGGTAGATGATCTTCTTTATAAAATGATGAGAGCTGATATTCTCGATGAAGGCAAAAGAATTGCTGGCCGTGGTCTTACTGAAGTTAGAGAAATTGAAACTGAAACTAGTGTGCTACACTCTCCACATGGTTCATCACTTTTTACACGAGGCGAGACTCAAGTTATGGCCACAGCTACTATTGGTGGTAAAGAAGGTGAGCAGATGAAAGACTCTATTCACGGCCTTTCTTACGATAATTTTTATCTTCACTATACTTTTGCTCCTTATTCAGTAGGTGAAGCCAGAGGTTATAGAGGAGTAGGAAGGAGAGAAGTTGGTCACGGAAACTTGGCAGAAAGAGCTATTAGAAAAATGATGCCAGAAGATTTTCCTTATACTGTTAGAGTAACCTGTGAAGTAACGGAATCCAATGGTTCATCTTCAATGGGATCAGTTTGTTCAGGATCTATGGCCCTTATGGATGCAGGTGTTCCACTTAAAAAGCCTATTGCTGGTGTTGCAATGGGGCTGGTAAAAGAAGGTGATAAGTTTCAAATCCTTACTGATATTCTAGGGGATGAGGATCATTTGGGTGATATGGATTTTAAAGTTGCTGGAACAACTGAGGGAATCACGGCCATTCAAATGGATATTAAAATAACTGGTATCACTAACGAGATATTTGAAAAAGCCATGGCACAAGCAAAAGAAGGTCGTCTTCACATCCTTAATGAGATGGCAAAAACAATTTCTGCTCCTAGACCTAGCTTTAAAGATGGAGTTCCAACTATTAAAACTACCAATATCCCTTCTGATAAAATTGGTGCACTTATTGGACCTGGTGGGAAAAATATTAAAGCAATCCAGGAAAAATATGAAGTCTCTATCGAGATTACAGAAGAAGGATTGGTTAAAGTTCTTGGAACCAATGATGATGTTCTAACTGATGTATGTGCATTAATTGATTTACAAATTAATGGTCCTGCTAAGGATGCGGAATACAAAGCAGTTGTGGTTTCAATCAAAGAATACGGTGCCTTTGTTGATATTGCTGATGGTGTTTCAGGATTATTGCACGTATCTGAAATTGCAGATGAAAGAGTAAAAGATGTAAACGATTACCTAGAAGTAGGTGACGAGGTTGATGTTAAAGTTCTAGATATTGACCGATTTGGAAAGGTAAAACTTTCTGCTAAGGCCATTAAGCCAATCGCCAATAAGAATAAATCGGGTGCATCATCGCAACCAAATGCTTAAGATTTTAGAATCAAAACAAATAGCAGATTTTAAGAAGGGACCTATTCGTAGGTCTCTTTTTAGTAATGGGGCGGTATCCTTAGAACATTATGCACCAGAATTTTTGGGGGCAAAAGTTGTTTTGAGCTACCTTGCCGGATCTTTGTTTGAAAAAGAAACTGAACATGGGATTGCACACTTTATTGAGCATCTTATTTTTAAAGAACTTGATACAAACCTTTTACAGGAATTAGAACTTGCTGGGGCCGAGATTGATGCAA
>JBFKKF010000295.1:0-3526 GCA_041631355.1 Bacteriovoracaceae bacterium
ATAATCAAAGGTACCATCAGAGACTTTATAAGGAGTAGAACTGTCAGCTGGACCTGCAGGATCATACCCATCAGTTACCGTTCCTGCTGTAAAATTAAAACTTGCAAAAGATGATTGCCTACATTTATCCGGGTTTAAAAGTAGACCTGAGATATAATTTTCAAAACCTACTAATTGGGTATCAGATTCTAATTTCTTTACGGCCTTGTCTGAGTTTTGAGAGAGCTGAGCAACAACGAGAGATAAACCTGCTAAAACAGCAGCGGTAATCATAACCTCAACTAAAGACAAACCTTGTTGAGCAAATTTTTTACTCATATTTTCTCTCTTAAACATTAATAACTATTATAAGTGTAAACAAGTTTTCATGCTATAGACAATTCCTGTCCAAATAGCTGTTTTTACACAAACATCCTTATTTAACTTTTACCCAATGCCGACCATTTACCTTGATTTCTGAACCTGAAGGTCCAAAAGTGTCGCTTTTTTATGGCTTCTTATAGATCCCAATAATTCGCTCAGGATAATTTCTTTTCTCTTCTAAAGTGATCTCGGTTAAGTTTCCATACTCATCATTAGTAAGAGGAGTCCCTGGAGCATACTCTTTATCCACGTACGCAAGAACCCAGCCTGCCACCGCAATAGGAACTTCTTTAGAGCTTGCATCTTTTCCAACACCAAAGCCGAAGGTATCACTAGCAATACCAATAACACTCATTTGACACCTCTCCGTGCAAAGAGTCGCTCCTTCTAAGGTATCAATATAGCATTTACCATATACTAGCTCTCCTGCCAGTTCTTGAAAGTCAGCGAGGTCATTCCAAACAGCATTAAAAACTTTAGTAAAGCCTGTAACTTGACCACTCCCTGTTATATTATTCACGCCCGAAATATTCCCACTCATTGTGATATTCTGAGTTCCATTAAGGTTTCCACTCATAGTAATATCAGTGGCTCCAGTAATAGTTCCAGATAGCTCTAAATTAGTCGCAATCATCTTGCCACCAGCATTCATTCCACCACTGGCCCCCATGGGCCCATTGGCGGTTAGCCCTGTTCCTAATCCCGAAACACCTCCATTTGATAAAACAACTGGCATAAATAATCCTCCACTTTTTATTTAATTTTATGCTAAAATCATAACATGAAAAGACGTCATTTTTTAATTAGTTCTTTAATTGCCCTCGGAATGAAGCCTAAATTCTCCTCAAGTGAGGTAAGTAAAGACTCAGGACAGACCATTTTAAAGAAAAGTAAGTTTAAAATGAGTAAGGGAGAACTTGAGTCAGATAATAATAATATCAAGCTTCCAAAGAATCCAAAACCATTTGAAGAGGCTTATATAATTGAAGTCACCTATGCTAATAGAATCTTTCCTCCCAAGCTAATATCTAAGGATGAAAAGATCATGAATTTTAGATCCAATTTTAAACTACGCTTTGCAGGAACCTATGTCATTCAATATAGTGGTCCCGATATTGGCTGGATGGTGATGTAGGTTTAAAACCTTATCAACAATACTTATCTAATACTTTTTTAATCTCTTGGTACTCTGCTTCGATTTCAGCGATTTTCTCACTAGCTTTTGAAAGATCATCCGCCTTGGCCATTTCTTCAAGCTCTCTAAATAATTGCCCGAGAGTGTTCCCACCCACATAAGCACTGCTAGATATCATAAAATGGGCCTTACTTGCTAACTCTTGCTTATTTTGTTGAGCTAGGCTTTCTTTAATGATGACTATGGTTTCCTGATAACTTTCAATATATTTTTGTACGATATCTTTTACAAAGTCTGCATCTATTTCATCGCAAAGTACTTTTAGGGTTTCTTCTGCTTCCATTGAACTCATAATTATTCCTTTCTTTTGCTATTTATTTTTCAAGCCATTTAGTAAGCATCTCTTTTAACTGCTGTCTATTAATAGGCTTTGATAGGTAGTCATCCATTCCTGAATTTAAACATTTTTGTCTATCTTCTTCTGTCGCATGGGCCGTAAGTGCTACGATGGGGATCGTCTTAAAAGCTTTTTCTGATCTTCGAGTAGCTTGGGAAGCTTCATATCCATCTAGCTCTGGCATCTGGCAGTCCATTAAAACTAAGTCGTAGGCATTTGAATTCAGTTTATCCAGCAACTCTCTACCATTATTGGCCACATCAGCATCAATTCCAAGTTTATTTAACATTTTTTTTACGACAATTTGATTAATCTCATTATCTTCGGCCACTATAACTTTTTTTCCGTTCAAACTAGATATTTGCCCTTCTCGATGTTCACTAATTTTTTGCTGAGGAGGAACGAGATCAGATTTTTGAACAGGTAATTCAAACCAAAAAGTTGAACCCTCTCCTTCTTTTGAAACAACTCCAATACTTCCGTTTAATAAATTTACAAAACGTTTGCAGATCGAAAGTCCGAGTCCTGTCCCCTCAAACTTTCTAGAAGAAGTTTCATCTAATTGAGAAAATGGTTCAAATAGATAATCAATCATCTCTTCGGGAATTCCCTTTCCTGTGTCTTTCACTTCAAAATAGCATCGTTTATAATCACCTTCATCTTGCACAATTTTGGCTTGGACAATAATTTCACCTTCTTCTGTAAATTTTAGAGCATTATTAATGAGGTTAATTAATATTTGCTCAATTCTAACCCTATCACTAACTAGATGATAGTCGAGTTTTGGAGCAATAAAGTCTAGCTTTAAATTTCTATTGGTAACTTGATGCCCAAACATGGCCTTAACAGACTTCAATAAATCTTCTAATTTAAAACTTTCAACTCTAAGATTCATTTTTCCTGCTTCAATTTTAGAAAAGTCAAGAATATCATTTATAATATTCATCAAACTCTTTGATGACCTTTCAATATCTCTTACAAACTCAACTTGATCTTGACTAAGTTTCGTATCTGAAAGTAATTCAAGTAAACCCAAAATTCCATTCATTGGAGTTCTAATCTCATGACTCATATTGGCCAAAAACCGTGATTTCATATCAGAGGCTTTTATCGCTGCCTCTCTAGAAGAAATTAACGCCTCACTTCGAAGCCTTTCTCTGATATCGATAATTGAAGCGACAACAAATAGTCCATCATCAGTTTGAATTGGACTTAGACCTATTTCAACAGGGATACTTTCTCCGGTCTTGGATACTCCGAATAACTCTCGTCCCTCACCCATTGGTCTAGAAATTGGATTTGAAATATATTTATCACGTTGGGTCACTTGTCCTTTTCTAAGGTCTTCTGGCATTAAAACTTCTACTTTTTGAGTTATTAACTCGGCTCTCGAATAGCCAAATAGTCGCTCCAGTTGATTGTTGACCAGAGTAATATCTCCGCTTTCATTTATCATGATCATGGCAACAGGTGCCGACTCAACAATCATAGAAAATCGATCTTCTAATATTTTATTTTCGGTTAAGTCTTTCGTTATTTTAATATATCCGATAAGCTTCCTATCATAATCATACATAGGACTGATAAGGATGTGTGAATAAAAGCGTGACCCATCTTTTCTAACTCTCCAC
>JBFKKF010000296.1:0-3523 GCA_041631355.1 Bacteriovoracaceae bacterium
ATTCATCATTTTCAAGAATGTCTATTAAGGCCCAAGACAAATGTGCTGAAGTTGTTTCATGTCCCGCCCACATTAACAGCAGGACTAGTTCAATGATGACATCATGACTGAATTCATTAGGTGCTGCTTTTGAAACTTCAATGAGTTTCTGAAAAAAATCATCTTTGCCCTTACCAGCTTTTATTCTATTTTCAATTTTATGATTCAATATTTTATCAATTTCTTTTCTTGCCTTTTTGGCCTTTCGAAATTTCTTTAAAGGAATCCAAGAAGGAATGATCGGGTCCATTCCCATAGAAAAGTCTCTAAACAACTGATAAATATTTTGAGGTAAATTTACAGACTCTCCCACAAACGCATGAGTAGCGACCCTGATCGCCAAATTTGCAAAATTCTCAATAATATCCATCTCTCCATTGTCTCCCATGGCTTCAATAAATAGTTCGACTTCTTTCTCAATAATTTCGAGGTACTTATCGTGGTGAGTAGTGGAGAAAAGTGGTTGTAAAATAGCTTTTTGCTTTTTATAAACCTCCCGATTGGCCATGAAAAAAAAGCGATCTGAGAACATTTTTTTAAAAAACGGATAGGCATCTTCTATTCTTAAACACTTCCCTGTTTCTAAAAAAAAGAATTTATGGTGTTCTGATCCAAATAAAATAACCACTTGCTCTCTACCCAACTTAACTTGACACACCTTGCCACACTCATGATATCCTCGCTTTAACAATGGTATTGGATCACGTAAAAACTCAATTGAATGTCCTAGTATGGGAAGTGAACCGCTTACTAATGGGATTTTATTCATAATTTACTCCATAAAAAATACTACCATGTTAATGATTGAGAAGAAATATTTTGAAGTTTTTCTCAACTTTGGATAAACTGCCGCCATGAAATCTATCATCTTATTAGTTATTTTAATTCAAGGTCTCATCTGCCACGCTGAGAGCAAAACCACAGGCATTAGCCCCAAAAAAGTTAATAAGAAAATAGCTAAAAAAGAGGCTCAATCACCTTTTCAAACCCACCAAATTAGTTTGTGGACCATCTTAAATTATTCTCATTCTAAAGAAGAAGTCATGAATAATGATATTTACAGAGAAACCGAGGCTCAAGCAGGAATGGGATTGGGTGGAGGCTATAATTATAATCTAAGCTCTCATATTAGCATTGATGCAAATTTAATTTTTGCTCAAAGAAAGTATAAGAAACTAGCACTACTGGATGTGATTTCAGAAAGTTATTACACTGCAAATTTATCTTCCACGGCACGGTATTGGTTCTGGCAAAAACTGGGTGTTGGCGCTGGTCTATTTTCAACTTATCATTTCGGTGAGGTTACTAGATCGGGAGATAAAGGGGAAGAGAGTGTGAAGCTTTCCGATGCGGGCATTAATACTTTTGATATAGGCTATCTAGCTTCGGTAGCTTTTAGATACCCATTTAAAAAATACAACATCCTAATCGATTCACGCTACCTATGGGGAACTCAAGACTTATCTAGAGATGAAAACTCTGTTATGAAAACTCAAGAACTTCAATTCATTGCAGGGGTGCAGTTTCCACTGTCGCTTTAGAAAGCTTTGAAAGATCATTGTAATACTTAGTCACGCCCTTCACAGCATCCTCATAACTGGTTCTCATAGCATCGATATTATGGACTATTCTTAAACTAGTCACGTTTTCGGTGAGTTTTTCTAATATGATACTACCTTTCCAATGCTTTATAAATCGAGTTCCAGCTACTTTCTCATAATTTATAAGTATCTCACTCGGCTCTTCTAAACTTCCGCGCTGGACAGAGTGTAACCAGTATAAAGTCCACCTAACTCGTACAAAGTCTCTATTCTCCATGAATACTTCATAGAAATATTCAATGCCTGCAATATCATCATCTCTAAGTACCGGTACCGCCCTACTGGTCCTATACCATTTAAAAGGTTCTGGTTGTCTCGTTGCTTTCCAAACCTCATTAATATTGGCAAGAATACATCCGCCCCCTTCGGCCACGTGACGTCCCTTATTCACTCCCGCGTCCTGCAGTTTAAAACCTTCTTCGTACTCGCCATTTTCATTGCTGTCGCAATAATAACTACTTGGAAAACTAAACTCTTGGGAAACTTCCGTTGGATTACCAGTAAAACCCGTGGTTTCGGTTAGCTTGCCACAACTTATGAGAGTAAATAAAAATATAAGACAGATAAGATATTTCATGCCTAAAATCTAGATCATATTTATAAATTTAACAAGTTTTCACCAGGTGATGGTGGGTAAGGCGCGATGCAAAATGCATGTCTCCACTACTTGTTATACTAATAGTTTCCAAATGACTAATATTGTAAAAAAATCAATCTATATTTACCAAAATGGTTACACGAACCACGAGTTTCATGCCCATTCATACTTCGTTCCTTACGTTTATGGACTTCTAAGAGTATTTGCTGAACAAGATCCAGAAATTAAAGAAAACTATGACTGGAAGCTTCCTTTTTTAGTAAGTAAAAACTTAGATGAAGTAATAGAGCAATACCAAGATGCAGATGTTATTGGATTTTCAAGTTATCTTTGGAACTGGAAGAAAAACCATGAAGTCGCTAGGAAAATCAAAGAACAAAATCCAAACGTCAAAATTATTTTTGGAGGGCCCCAAGTTCCAGATCACGACATAAATTTTTTTGAAAAATATCCCTGGGTCGATTTTTGTGTCCATGCTGAAGGTGAAGAGAAATTTTACTTATTGCTAAAAGAATTCTTAAAAGACTCACAAAATTATACCCATATTCCAGGCATTAGTTATAATAAGAATGGCATATTCATAAAACAAGAATGGAAAGAAAGACTTGATCTTTCTTTATTTCCAACTTCACCCCATGTTCTTGGATATTTTGATGACTTTTTAACATCACTGAAAAAAAGGAATCTCAAACCATCAGTAACTTTTGAATCGAATAGAGGCTGCCCATACCAATGTAGCTTTTGCGACTGGGGTTCGAACACAGCATCCAAAATCAGACAATTCTCAATGGATCGAATTGAAAAAGAAATTGAAAAAATCTGTCATGATCAATACATTTATATTTTTGGTGCTGATGCTAATTTTGGTATTTTCAAACGCGACGTTGAAATTACAAACTTGTGGGTTAAGTACTATAAGAAGTATCAACGACCACTTCAAGTCTACTTTAATATGGCAAAGAATACTAATGAGAGAATCATTGAGATTGGTGATATTATACGACAAAACTTTGTTGTCCCTCATCCTAATACTTTGGCCATGCAAACCATGAGTGAAGATGTATTAAAAAATATTCAAAGAGAAAATATCGGCTTAAAAAACTATAAAAAACTTCAACATCATTACGAACAGAAAAAACTAGATGTTTACACTGAGTTAATTCTAGGAATGCCAGGAGAAACTGTTGAGAGCTGGACAAAAGGCATTGCAGAGATATTAGAGATGGGAATTACTGACATTCGAGTGTATCCTCTCATTATAACCCCCAACGCTCCTCTTGTTAAA
>JBFKKF010000297.1:0-3518 GCA_041631355.1 Bacteriovoracaceae bacterium
ATATGAAGATGCTCTACAAGTTATCAATGACTACTACTCTGTATACACACCACGGGCCAAGAAGTTAAAGAAAATAATCAATTCCCAGGGGAAGAAAGATCTCTATTTTTTCAATTTAATGTTTTCACCTATTTCTGAGTCAGAAAACCAAAGTGAATATTATAGAAATGTCGTAACAAGAGTATCTAAGCGAGTTAAGTACAATTTAGATTTGAACTCATACTTTCAAATGAACGAAGAGATTTACCGCTCAAATAAAGGTGCAAACCTGAAGCTACTTTTAAAGATGCAACGGGATCTGAAAGAACAAATTAATCACTACGTAAAAGTCTCTATGTACCAGTTAATAAATGAGATTCATGAGTTATCTAAAGAAATGTTTGATCTAAAGTTAGAAGTATTATCAAGAAAAAGAGACCTTGCCTACAAGAATAAAACTTTTAAGAAAGATAGAAGTAGAGGGGATTTTAAAAACATCACGCGAGAAGAAGATCAAGAATTTTGGCACTTTAAAAGTGAGTTTTGGGCGGATGAGCTTGGTGATTATTCCCTTGCATTGAGTTCAACATGTAAAACACAAAGGATAATACCCCATGGTAAATAAATTAATAATAGTTTTTATATTAACCTTCTCTAGCACTGCCTTAGCTCAGAAGAAAAGAGTAATTTATAAATATAAAGAATATGAAAAATTCGATCTTGGAGACTTAGAGATTAAGGGCGATATTATCACCCCAGGGGACATATCAGTAAAAGAGCGAAGTCGAAAAATATTTGAAAAAAATCTGATGAAAAGAAAAAACTTTGATCAAAAGATCATTCAAGAGATTAAATTTTTGAGATAAAAGAAGGAGATAGTCATGGAACAAGTTAAGGAAACATTACAAAATCAAGAGGCAGTAACCGAGGTGCCTGCAGGTCCAGAAGAACTAAATGCAGTACAAGGATTTGCTAAATTTATGGATGATGGAGGTGTCTTCATGTGGATCATTTTGGCCATGTGGATATTTGGTGTCATTATTTCCATTGAACGGTTTAAGAATTTATTCCAGTTTGATATCGATGGAACAAGTCTTATGAATGAAGTAAAGAAAAGTGTCTTAGTGAACGAGGTTCAAAATGCGATCCAAAACTGTTCGACCAATAAGTCATTATTGGCCTTAGTTTTACGAAATGGACTAAAGAGAGCAAATCAACCGAAAGAGCAAATTCAAGATGCCCTTGAGTCATCAATGCTGGAGGCGATCCCTCATGTGGAAAAAAGACTTGGTTACCTCGCACTAATTGCCAATGTATCTACTCTAATTGGACTATTAGGAACAATCTACGGCCTCATTCAGTCATTTGCTGCTGTTGCCGCCGCTGACGCTGCTGCAAAGGCAGAGTTACTTGCACTTGGGATTTCAAAAGCGATGAATACTACTGCATTTGGACTAATTTCTGCAATTACAATAATGGTTATTCACCAGATTTTATCATCAAAAGCTGAAAAGATCATGGGTGACTTAGAGCATTTCTCAGTTAAACTTGTTGACCTTTTAACATCAAGACAAGGTCGACCAGTAAAGAATGAATCTGAAGCAGCTTAAAAACAAGGAAAAGTCATGAAAAGAAAAAAGTTTAATAAAGCACCTAAATTGAATCTTATCCCGATACTAGATGCCATATTTATCTTTATCTTTTTTCTATTAATGTCAGCACAGTTTATAGATATCTATGAAATTGGAAGTGATCCACCTATAGTGTCAACAACCAATTCAAAAATGGACAAGCCACCATTGAATCTAACACTTGTATTGAGTAAGAGTCAAATCATCATCAAAACAGGGCTAGACGAAGTCACTTATAAAACTTTTAATTCTCATCAGCTGAAAGAATTCAACCAGGAATTGATTGAGTTAAAGCGGAAAAATCCTACCGAGAACTCTGCTATATTGAAGCCTAATAAGAACTTCAAGTATGAAATGATAGTTAAAGTTATAGATAATACGAGAGAGATTACGTCCAGTGATATTTATCTAACACAAATTGCAAATGATAATACTAAAAAACCATCACGAAAGCTGTTTGATAAAATCATTTTTGAAACCCAAAACTAAGCTAGAGGCAAATATGAGAAGAATGTTTTTTAATAACAACAAAAGAAATAAAAAAGAGGCAATGGAGCTAGATATTACATCTCTATTAGATGTTTTGGTTATCTTATTGGTTTTCCTACTAAAAAGTTATAATGCTTCTAGCTTAAAATTAAATCTCGTTAAGGATCTTGTTGTTCCTAACTCAGATGCTAGGACATTGGGAGCACATGCCCTAGTAATTCAAGTTGATGGAAAGAAAAATGTCTATATTAATAATAAGAAAGTGGCAAATATCGCATCGAGAAGAGACCTTGCAGGCCTAGAGGAGAAGCTTTTAAAAAAGCGTGAAGAAGAAAAAAAGCAACTAAAACACGGGCCGAAGAAAGTAAATTTAGTATTTGATAAAGATGTACCTTATGAAGATATGAAAAAAATCATGCATACATCGGCCATGGTTGGGTACACCGAATTTAAGTTCATTGTTCAAGGAAATTATTAATTATGAAAAGACTACTACTTATATTAATCACATTCACCTGTATAGTTGCAATGGCCAAAGAGGAACATTTTGAAAGTAATCTCACTCCTGAACAGTTTGAAGTATTGAGAGAAAAGAAGATCGAAACATTAATAAACCAAGAGATAAACACTATCAAAAGAGTAAGAAGACCAAATAGCCAGCTACAATACCGCTTATTCGAATTGATGTCAGAAAAAGTTAAGCTCTTCAAAAAAAGAGATAACAGAACCTTTATTGCTGCCAAAATGAAAAAAGGAAACAAAGTTTGTAGAAAACAGCACTTTAAGAAGACCCTCTCCCTTTATAAGGAAACTCAAGCTTATGGACATCGTATTTTAAAAAATTATCCACACACAAGAAATAAAGCAGCTATTTACTATACTCTTGCAACAAATTCACGGGATTTTGCCTACGATAGAAAAGAACTAAGCTATCTCAGGCAGGCAATTAAGTTTTCTAAACATGAACCCCAAATACAATATGTAGCTAGAACTAGTTTGGCGGAGTATTATTATAATCAGAAGAACTGGAAATCCGCCGTGTATAATTACGAAATTGTTTTAAAAAACAATGAGGATGAGTGGTACACAAAGAATCTCCTCAATTATGGGTGGTGTCAGCTCAAAAATCATAAATTTGATATCGCTATCAACTCACTTGAAAAGGCTTATCAGTTAAGTAAAAATGCTGACTTTATCGATGTCCGTGAGCAAACCATGACCGGATTGATTAACTTTTACGTTTTGGGTAAGCAAATTGATAAAGGTATAAAATTTATTGATAAAAATGTCGAGAGCACTAATAAGGCGAGATACTTTTTTAAGTATGCTCAAAAAACTGCCTCAAAAGGTTTTTTTCAGCAGTCTGAAATTTTAGTAAGTTTAACCCACAAGAATATAGATAAAGAAAAACAAAAAGAA
>JBFKKF010000298.1:0-3504 GCA_041631355.1 Bacteriovoracaceae bacterium
ATGTTTTAAGCACTTATGTCAGTTTCTTAACATTTGTGCCAGAAGAACTTAACCGCCTAAGCGACACCAATTTTTCAAAATGACACCAGATTTATAGTAAATATTTTGGGCAAACTACCGATAAATACTACAGAGGAGTGGCCTGAGTGATATATCATTATAACCCTGCAGACAAAGAAAATTATCCTTCCATGGCGTGGTTGGGAGTCCTGTCTATATGTGTGTTCTGGTCCAGTTTTGAAGCCCCACTAACGTTTGCTCTAGGGTTCAAGATAGAAGAGCATAACCTATGGTGGGATGCTCTATTCAGCGTACTATTTTGTACTGATATCATCTTAAAACTAACCAAAAAACTCAAACTACCTGAAAACAAAGACTTAGAAGATATGTACATGGATAAACCAAATAAGTACTTTAACACTCCTTGGTTCTATGTGGACATTATATGCTCGCTGCCTTTTGATATTATCACTTATGGGCTTATTCATGCCCTAGGTCCTGTAGCAGTCCCACTAAATGCACTAAGACTTTTAAAACTAGTTAGAATCACTAAATTAAGACCGTACTTGCTAATAGCTGATTTTCTTCCCAAAGCTACTAAGGTATTACTCGTTATGGGAGGGGTTGTACTCGCACTTCATCTTATTTCCTGTGGCTGGATGCTTATTCACCCAAGATCGGCCGTGGATGATCTAACCTTTTATACTATATCCCTTTATTGGTCGATTACCACATTAACCACTGTCGGTTACGGAGATATTACGCCTACCACTAACTTAGCAAGACTATACACCATGGGTGTTATGCTAATTGGAGTGGGTGTTTACGGGGTTATTATTGGTAATTTTTCCAGAATGATGATGTTGGCAGACAAGTACACAGAAGAAAGAAAGGAGAAAATGAATAATCTCCATCAATTTATGCGTTATTATAATATTCCCGCAAGTTTACAGCGCCAGGTATTTTCATTTTATAATCACATCTTAAAGAAGAATCTCTCCGAAGAAGATAGTCAAATTATCAAGGACCTTCCTCAGGCCTTGCAAAATGAGCTCAATATCTTTATGAAAATAAAGCTTATTAGAAATGTCCATATTTTTCATGAAGCTTCAACTCCATGTTTAAAAATGATTGCTGAAAAGCTAGAACAAACTTTCCACTCTCCTGGTGAGTATATTATTAAAAAAGGTGATGTGGGAGATGAGATGTTTATCATTGGACATGGAGAAGTGAATGTTTCTATTGGAGATAAAGTTCTTGCCGAATTAAAAGCAGGACAATTTTTTGGAGAAATCGCACTATTAGAGGATACGATTAGAACTACAGATGTGAGAACTAAAAGCTATTGTGATCTATACACATTTAAAAAGGAAGATTTTCTAGAAGTTATTCAGAAGTACCCTACATTAGGAGACAAGTTTAGAACTGTTCTTAAAAGAAGAGAACAAGATACCGAAGCCAAAGTTCACAATAAAGCAGCTTAAAAGAGTAATTTACCCACCGTTGTAGCTGACCAAGATATTCTTTATACTAAAGCTAGCAAGGAGCTTTAGATGAAGCCAAATTGTAGACAGTGTAAGCATTTTTATATTACCTTTGACCAATCAATGCCTTATGGGTGTAGAAAGAATCAAATTAAATCCAAACAACTTCCTTCCCAAGTGGTGAAAGCTGCCAATTTCGGAAATGAATGTGTGGCCTATGAAGCTAAAAAGAATATCAATAAAGAAAAAAATTTAAATGACTCAAAGTACTGGTAGTTTATTTTGTTCAAAAAAGCTTGGACCAACCTGACATATCTGACCGCCACCAAGACATATCTCATCACTATATAGCACAACTGATTGCCCTACAGATATGGCCCTCTGAGGCTTATCAAACTTAATATATAATCTATCATTTTCCCTGCTTACGACACAGTCTTGCTCTTTTTGCCGATAGCGCACTTTTGCTCTACACTTTAGAGGAAGCTCTGATGGAGCTGAAATCCAAGTTATCTGATCTGCCCATAACTCCTCTGCGTATAAAGCGGGATGTTTTTCTCCTTCAACCACATAAACCTTATTGCCTTCTTTACCGGCAACAAACCAGGGACCACCAGGGCCACCTAAGCCTAAGCCCTTTCTTTGGCCAGGAGTATAAAAACAGCTACCATCATGAGCCCCCATATCCTTATTGGTTTCTAAGTTAATGAAACGGCCCTTTTGCTGTTCAATGTAGTTAGAGAGAAAATCTTTGAAATTTCTCTCACCAATAAAACAAATTCCTGTTGAATCTTTTTTCGATTTAGTAGGTAAATTAAAGTCTTCGGCAATTTTTCTAACCATGGGCTTTTCTAAGTGACCGATGGGAAAAAGGACATCTTTTAGCACGGCCCCGTCTATGGCGTATAAAAAATAACTTTGATCTTTATTGTCGTCTAGACCTTTAAGTAACCTTGGTTGTTTTGAGGAGTGGTCAACACGACAATAATGCCCCGTCACCAAATAGTCTGCTCCAAGTTGTTTAACACTTTCATAGAAAGTCTTAAATTTGATCTCACGATTACACAATATATCTGGATTGGGAGTGTTTCCTTTTTTATATTCTTCTAAAAACTCCTGGAAAACATTATCTTGGTACTCTTTAGCGAAGTTTAACGAATAATAGGGAATATCAATATGATCACAAACTTTGATAACATCCTGATAATCTGCTTCTGCGCTGCAAACTCCATCCTCACCTATTTCTTCCCAATTACGCATAAAAATACCAGTGGTATTCATCCCCATTAACTTTGTAAGAATAGCGCATACAGAAGAATCAACCCCTCCACTCATACCAACAATGGCCTTTTTGGATTGGTTTTCAAGATATTGCTCCCTAGAGAGGGAGATACCTATAGACTCTAAATATTCCAAGGATTTTTCAATATTCATACAGCGTGTTATAGCTGGTTATCAGAGAGGAATCAATTAAAATTTAAAGATACTAGTCACAACTTCAGGCTCTTCTTCATCAAGATCCTTTTTCTCACGAAATTCCGAAACTCTATCCACCAGAGTAAAGTCTCCTGAGTGAGAAATTTTTCCCATACCAATCAATTTCGCATTTCTACCGTCCCGGTCAAAAATAGCAATATATTCCCCCAAAATAAGGGGATAGATTTCAGTTTCTAGTTCAAATAAAGCTGACTTATTATTTTTAAAGTAAATATTTACTTTAATATAATCGTTGGAGTATTTGTTTTTAATATAACAAACAATAGGCTTTCTCTTATCGAGAGAGTCACTTAGATTTAAGTCAATTACTTGGAATCCTTTATGGGTCAGATTTCGACGCGAACCAATCTTCAAAGTCGCCTTAACAAAATCATAGCCCACAACTTCAAGGTCATTATCGGAACTATTAATCCCGCTAAAGCTAAGCTTACTCTCTGTAATATAGTGATTAATAATCCCGGCGTGCTCTCCGTGGATAATTTCTGTATCCACATCAACAACGGGTCCCTCTTTAATCATCTTC